>JACSRL010000445.1 GCA_014879765.1 Anaerolinea sp.
CGAAGTCTCGTCGGTTCGGTTCACTGCTTGCAGAAAGCCAGGCAGTGACTATAATAGGTCTACCTCGTATTCTTCCTTTCCTCACATCTCGCTCTCAAGGAGGCGACAATGGACATTTCGACTTGGCTCACCACCTACTGGCAGCCCCTGCTCATCGGCGGCGTCATCGGCTTGATTCTCGGCTGGCTCTTCTTCTACCTGCCGATGCGCGGACGCGTACAGGGCCACGAGGCCGCGGCCGCGGATGCCAGCAACAAGCTGGCCAGCAGCGAGAAGGCCGCCAAGGAAGCGCGCCAGCGCGCCGACGACGCTCAAACTGAGCTTCAGGCCCAGCAGGTGCGCTACAACAGCGCCCAGGGCCAGATTGCCGCGCTGCAAGCGGACCTGGAAGCCACCAGAAGCCAGAAGGACGCGCTGGACGCCAGCTTCCTGGAGCGCTCCGGCGAATTGGACCAGCAACTGGGCTTGACCGATCAACTGCGCAACGACTACGCCGGCCTCTTTGCTCAGTTTGAGCAGGCGCAGCAGGAGCGGGACGCCTACCGGGCCACCCTGGAGACCACCACTCTGGAGCTGGGCACGGCCCGCAACGACCTGGCCAGCTCGGCTGATGCCCTGGCCAACAAGGAAGTCGCACTCAACGAGGCGTATTTGCGGGCCGTCAAGCTCCAGCGCGAGCTGATGGAGCATCAGAGTCTGCTGGCCTCGACCCAGACCGAGCTCTCCAATCTGCGCCGCGATGTCGCCTCGCTCAGTTCGTTGAACAGCGACCTCGAGGGCAAGCTGCAAAACGCACGCGGTGAAGTGGCGGGCGAGCTGGCCCTGCTGACCTCCACCATGCTGCGCATGAAGGAAGAGTCGCTCAACCAGGCCAACCACCGGGTCGCTGCCCTGACGGCTGAGTTGGAGGCCATGAGAGCGGGCAAGGTGTCGACGCGCTGACCGCCGGCCCATCCCGGCTATCGTCCGGCGTCGCAGACGCCGCGCGGCAGCCACACGTCCAGCGTAGGAGGACACTCATGCAAACCTTGCCCCAACCTGGAAGCTCCGACAACGAGGCGCGTGCGGTCAGCGAGATCCTGGCCAAGGCCAATCCGGCCGAGATGCCGGCCATGCGCGCCAGCCTCAGCTTCCTGACCTCAGCCGGCGCTGAGCTGGCCACCGTGCTGGCCAAGCGCAACCAGGAATACGACGAGCTCGCGGCTATCGTCGCCACCCTGCCGCCCGAATGGATCGAAGCGGCCCGGACGGGCGGCTCTCTGCCCGACTTTGGCTCGCTGCGCGCCGAGCTGGAGCTGGCCAAGAACGAGCGCATCGACCTGAACGGCCAATTGGTCGAGCGCGATCGGCAGATCAGCGCACTGCAAGAACAGCTCCTGGCCGGCCAGGCCGCCGCGCCGGAGGAAACCCGGAGCGTCGAAGCGGCCGCCGAAGCCGAAGCGGCCGCTGCTGCTGAAACGGCTGCCGCTGCTGATGCTGCCGCTGCGCAGGCCGCCGAGGCCACCGCTCAGTTCGAGGCGCAGTTGGATGCGCTGCGCGGCGAGCTGGACAAGGTCGCCCTGGCCCGCGCCCAGGCCGAGGAGCAACTGCGGGCCAGCGACGCCGAGTTCGTCGACATGGAGAATCGCCTGGTCGATCTGCGCGACGAGCTGGCGGCCGCGCTGCCCGAGGAGGCCCAGGCGGAATTGCCGGCGGCCTCGACCGATGAGCCGGCGCAGGACGCGCACCAACGGCGCGGCGTGCGTCTGGCCGCGTTGGCCGCGGCCGTCTCGGCCCTGATCGACCGCCGCCGCCAGGATGAAGATGCACTATTGGCGGCCAACGCCCGCATGGCCTCCGTCCAGGAGGAGTTCGAGGTCGCCAGCGCCGACCGCATGGCGATGGAGGCTGACCTGCAAGAGAAGGTGCAGACGCTGGAATACCAGCAGATGCAGGTCGAGCAGCTTCAGTCGCACCAGGAGAGTCTCTCCCTTCAGATCGAGCAACTCACCGAACAGGCGACCCATCTGCAAGCCGAGGTGGACAGCACCCTGGCGGCCAAGGCGCAGGTTGAGGAGCAGTTGCAGGCACGCGAGGGCGAGCTGGCCGAGCTCAATCAGCAGATCGACAGCGTGGCCCAGCAGTTGACCGCCGTTCTGCCTGAAGAGGTGATCGCCCAGTTGGCGCCGGCCGAGGCGCCGGAGGCTGCCGCCGAGGACGAGGCGCCGGCTGAAGAGGGCGCGGCGACCCGTTCGGCCGCCCCCCGCATGTTAGGTCTGGGTGCGCTGGCCGCTGGTGTGGCCGCAGCCGTGGATCTGAGCCAGGAGAAGGCTGGCCAGGCGGACCAGGCCAGCGAACAACTGGCCGCGGCAGCCGGTGAACGCTCCGGCCTGGAGAGCGCCCTGAGCGACAAAGATCTGGCCCTGGCTGATTTGCAGACCCAGCTTGAGGCGCTGAACGCGCAGGCCGCCGATATGCAGGCGCAGCTCGATGCCGCGCTGGCCGAGAAGGGCGAGCTGGAGCTGCAGTTGGGCCAGCGCGCCGGCCTGGTCAGCGAGCTGGAGGGCCAGATTCAAGACGCCGCCAGCCGCTTGCAGGCCATCGTTCCGGCCGAAGACCTGCCCCAGCCCGAAGCCGTCGCTGTGGAAGGCGTCGAGGGCGAGGCAGCGGTGGTCGATGCCGAGGGCGAGGCGGCTGCCGTCGCGCCGGCTGTGGGCCTGGCTGCCCTGGTGTCCGGCGTGGCTGCGCTGGTGGAGCGCAACGCCGGCAGTCGCATCGAACTGGACGGCCAGATTCAGACGTTGCAGGCTCAAATCGAAGGGCTGGGCCAGGAGAAGAGCGACCTGGCGGCCCTGCTGGAACAGAAAGAGCAGGATCTGGCCGGCTACAACGACTATTCGCTCAACCTGCAAGGGCAGGTCAATGAGCTGTCGGCCCAGGCCACCGGCGTTGAGGCGGCCTTGATGCTGAAGGAGCAGGAGCTGGCCGCGGCGCAGGCTCAAATCGAAGGGCTGAACGCGCAGATCGATACGTTGAACGCCCAGGTGGCTGACCTTCAAGGCCAGTTGGACGCGGCCAGCAGCGCCAAGGCTGAGCTGGAGACGGCGCTGCAAGCGAGCCAGGCCCAGTTGGAAGGCGCGCAGGCCGAGCTGGCGCAGATCGACGAAGAGTCGCAGCGGACTCTGGGCGAGAAGGCCGTTCGTCTGGGCGCCGTGGGCGCCGGTGCCACCGCTGTGGCCGCCATCAAGGACAAAGAAGAGGAGCTGGCGGCCGCCAACGAACAGGTGCAGGCGCTGCAAACGCAGGTCGCCGACCTGTCCAGCGAGCGCGCTGCCCTGGCGCAGAGCCAGGAGAGCTTGCAGGCCGACCTGCAAAGCCGCGAGGCCGAGGCCGTCGAGCTGCGGGCCCAACTGGAGGCGCTGCAAGAGCAGGCTGTCAAGGCAGCCGAGGAACGGGCCGTGTTGCAAGAGCAACTGGTCGAGGCCACCGACGATCTGAGCGAGGTGGAGGCGCTGCGCAGCGCGGCGCTGAGTTTCGGCAACGCGGCCGCGCTTTCCGATGCCCTCACCCACCTGCCCGCCATCAAGAAGCACGCGGTGACCGCGGCCATCGTGGCCGGCGTGCAGCCGGTGCTCTCCCCGCGCATCCAGGCCTTGACCGATGTCAAGGGAGTCGGTTCGGCCTACCAGCAGCGTCTCTACCGGGCCGGCATCGGCACCTACTGGGAGCTGGCCAGCGTGCCTGACGCCGAACTGGAGACGACGCTGGAGATCCCGGAGCTGCAGCGGGCGCGCATCGATTTCGACGCGACGCGCGCGGACGCCTATGAGTGGGCGCACCTGACCGATACCGTCGGCCTGCTCTGGGATGGCGATCACGTGGACGATTTCGAGGTGTTGCCCGGCATCGGCAAGACCTTCGAGAAACGGCTGTATGAGGCTGGCGTCACCACCTACGAACAACTGGCCGAGTGCGCCGCGGAGCGTCTGGCGGAGATCGTCAAGGCGCCGCCCATGCGTGAGGTGAACTACGACGAATGGAAAGCGGCGGCCCGGCAGTTCCTGGCTGAGCGCGCCGCGGCCCAATGAGCCGCCAGATCGGTCGATAGATCGTAACTGTTCAGGCGCCGGGCACTTGCGCTTGTAGATTCAAGTGCCCGGCACCTACGGCTCAACCCCAGGCCTTGCCCATTCGACAGCGGATGGGCAAGGTTTCTTGTTGTTGCGCTTGGGGGCCGGGTACCGGAAGGGAGATCACTGCACCCGGTCGCCCGTTTCCGGTACAATGGTGATCGTGGTACAATCGTATTCCATAATCCATTCGTAACTGCTCACATAAGCATTAGAAACCGGGTTTTTGTATCGCAGACCAAGGTCATGGCGCCATGAGGGGTCGTTGCGCAGACGAAAACCATATCCGCACGAGAAAAACCCGGTTTCTGAACAACTGGCTGAGCAGTTACCCCATATCAACTCAAAAGGAGAGTAGCCACTATGTCTTTTACCTTGCCTGCCCTGCCCTATGCCTTTGATGCGCTGGAGCCGCACATCGACGCCCGCACCATGCAGATCCACCACGACAAGCACCACGCGGCCTACGTCAACAATGCCAACGCCGCGCTGGCCAACTACCCGGACCTGCAAGGCAAGAGCGTCTGGGAGCTGCTGGCCGACCTGGAGAGCGTGCCGGCCGACATTCGCATGGCCGTGCGCAACAACGGCGGCGGCCACGCCAACCACAGCATGTTCTGGGCCGCCATGGGCCCCAACGCCAGCGGCGGCCCCAGCGGCGAGCTGGCCGAGAAAATCGTGGCCACCTTTGGCTCCTTCGATGCCTTCAAGGAGCAGTTCAACAAGGCCGGCATGACCCGCTTCGGCTCTGGCTGGGCCTGGCTGGTCATGAATTCCGAGGGCACGCTCAGCGTGGTGAGCACCCCCAACCAGGACAACCCCATCTCCGATGGCCTGGTGCCGCTGCTGGGCGTCGATGTCTGGGAGCACGCCTATTATCTGAAGTACCAGAACCTGCGCGGCGACTACCTCAACGCCTGGTGGAGCGTGGTCAACTGGGATTACGTGGAAGCGACCTACGCCTCGGCGCACGCCGCCGTGACGGCGGCCAAGGCTGTCACCTGGGCCAAGAACAAATGGACCGAGATCAGCGACCGGCTGTTTGGCAAGGGCTAAGCAGCGTCTTGCCGCCGTTTGTATAGCAACAACACGCCACTTCAGCGCACTGAGTGGCGTGTTTCCTTTGCCATGATCCCAAGGGCGTCCCGCCCGGCTCTGGCGGCAGACTTGTGCATCCATTGCCATGATCCAAAGGGCGTCCCGCCCGGCTCTGGCGGCAGACTCGTGCTTGACCCAACGGGACGCTGGAGGTTTCCCCCATGACTGACGAGCAACATTTCTTGCGCACCGGGCGCACCGTCGATGCCTTCGAGCAGGCATTTCGCGACAACCTGGCCTACGCGCGCGGCGCCACCCCCCAATCAGCCAGCGCGCTGGACGTCCATCACACCCTCGCCCTGACCGTGCGCGACTATCTGATGGAGCGGCGGCGCAAAACCACAGCCGCCCATTACGCGGCTAACCCCAAGTTCGTCTACTATCTGTCGGCTGAGTATCTGATGGGGCGGCAGTTGACCCAGAATCTGCTCTACACCGACACCTGGGAGCTGGCTGAGGAGGCGGCTGAGCGCAACGGCCTGCGGCTGCGCGATTTCATCCGCCTGGACCACGAGCCTGGCCTGGGCAACGGCGGCCTGGGGCGGCTGGCCGCCTGCTTCCTGGACTCGCTGGCCACGCTGGATATTCCCGCCGTGGGCTATGGCATCCGCTATGAATACGGCATCTTCGAGCAGTCGTTCCACGACGGCTGGCAGGTGGAGGGGCCTGACACCTGGCTCTACTACGGCAATCCCTGGGAGTACAGCCAGCCCGACGACATGGTGCAGATAGGATTCGGCGGTCGCACCGAGGGCTATCAGGACGAGGCTGGCCGGCAGCGCGCCCGCTGGCTCCCCGCGGAGACGGTGATGGCCGAGCCGCACTACATGATGGTGCCTGGCTATGGCACCGAGACGGTCAACATCCTGCGGCTGTGGCGGGCCAGGGCGACGCGCGAGTTCGACCTCCAGCTTTTCGACAAGGGAGACTACGAACAGGCGGTGGAGCAGAAGGTCTCCTCGGAGAACATCACCAAGGTGCTCTACCCCAACGACACCACGCCCCAGGGCAAGGAGCTGCGGCTGCGCCAGCAGTATTTCTTCGTGGCCGCCTCGCTGCACGACATCATCCGCCGCTTCCGGCTGCGCAACGAAAGCTGGGACCACTTCCCTGACAAGGTTGTGATCCAGCTCAATGACACCCATCCGGTCATCGGCATCGCCGAGCTGATGCGCATCCTGGTGGACCGGGAGGGCCTGGAGTGGCCGGCGGCCTGGCAGATCACCCAGCGCGTCTTCGCCTACACCTGCCACACGCTGATGCCCGAGGCGCTGGAGGAGTGGCCGGTGAGCCTTTTCGAGCACCTGCTGCCCCGCCACCTGGAGATCATCTACACCATCAACGCCCAGTTGCTGCGGGAGGTGCAGGCGCGTTTCCCCGGCGACGCCGGCCGCGTGGCGCGCATGTCCATCATCCGCGAGAGCCCGGAGCGGCGGGTGCGCATGGCCCATCTGGCCGCGGCGGGCAGCTTCTCGGTCAACGGGGTGGCGGCGCTGCAATCGCGGCTGCTGACCCAGTTCACCCTGCGCGACTTCGCCGAGCTCTATCCGGAGAAGTTCAACAACAAGACCAACGGCGTGACCCCACGGCGCTTCATGCGTCTGGCCAACCCGCGGCTGAGCCAGTTGATCGACAGCAAGCTGGGCAGCGGCTGGCTGACCGACCTGGAGCGGCTGCGCGGGCTGGAAGCCTATGTCGATGATGCTGAATTCCGCGCGGCCTGGCGAGAGATCAAGCAGCAGAACAAGGCCGATCTGGCCACGCTGATCCGGCGGCGCACCGGCATCGAGGTCGATCCCAACTCGCTCTTCGACGTGATGGTCAAGCGTCTGCACGAGTACAAGCGCCAACTGCTCAAGGCGCTGCACATCATCACCCTCTACCAGCGCATCAAGGCGGACCCGGCCGCGCCCATGTCGCCGCGCACCTTTATCTTCGGCGCCAAGGCTGCGCCCGGCTACCGGATGGCCAAGCTGATCATCAAGCTGATCAACAACGTCGCCGCGGTGGTCAACAACGACCCGGAGGTGGCCGGCCGGCTCAAGGTGGTCTTCATCCCCAACTTCAACGTCACGTCGGGCGAGCGCATCTATCCGGCGGCCGACATCTCGGAGCAGATCAGCATGGCCGGTAAGGAGGCCTCGGGCACCGGCAACATGAAGTTCGCGCTCAACGGCGCGCTGACCGTGGGCACGCTGGACGGCGCCAACGTCGAGATCCGCGACCTGGTGGGCGCGGAGAACTTCTTCCTCTGCGGGCTGACCACCGAGCAGGTGATGGCGCTCAAGGCCAGCGGCTACAACCCGCTGGAGTACTACAGCGCCAACCCGGAGCTGAAGCGCGCCATCGATGCCATCGCCGCGGGTGTCTTTTCCGGCGGCGACCGCAGCTTGTTCCAGCCCATCATCGCGTCGCTGTTGACCCGCGACGAGTTCCTGGTGCTGGCCGACTACACCGACTACGTGCGGGTTTCCGAGCAGGCGGCCGCCGGCTATTACACCGATCCCGACGCCTGGACGCGCATGTCGATCCTCAACGCGGCCCGCTGCGGCTTCTTCTCCTCCGACCGCGCCATGCGGCAATACTGCGCGGAGATCTGGCGGGTAGAGCCGGTGGGCGTGGGACGTGATGCGTGAAACGTGATGCGTGAAACGTGATGCGTGAAACGAGATGCGTGATCTGTGTATGCAGATGTTTCTCCGATTACGTAACGAGTAACTCGTAACCCGGAAGGAGTCTGCGTATTGCCAGAAGGCTTTCCGGTCACGCTTCACGTTTCACGTTTCACGCATCACGCCCAAGCCTCCCACAACGACAAGCCAACTCCCGCCATTCCGGTCACGCTTCACGCTTCACGTTTCATTCGCCCAAGCCTCCCACAACGACAAGCCAACTCCCGCCATTCCGGTCACGCTTCACGTTTCACTCGTCACCGACAAGCCTCACACGACTCACCG
>JACSRL010000529.1 GCA_014879765.1 Anaerolinea sp.
GTGCGCCGGACCGCGCCGGCCAGCACGTCGGCGATGAACAGGCCGTGGTCGCCCGCGGCGTTGGCCTCTTCTACCGTGCGACACTCCAGCCAGGCCACAGCATCTTGCAGCAGCGGCGATCCGGTGGCAGGCCCATCCTCGAAGGGGTGACCGGCGAACTGCTGGTCGACCGCGGGCGTGTACTTGAAGAAGGCTGCGGCCAGCGCCTTCTGCTCCTCGCCGAGCACGTTGAGGGCAAACGTACCCTGCGCGTGCAGCACCGGGTAGATGTGGCTCTCCTTGCGCACACCCACCGCGACCCGCCGCGGCCGCAGGCTGGCCTGTATGACCAGGGTGATGGTGGCGGCATGGACGGCCGCGCCCTGGCCGCTGGTCAGAACATACAGCCCACAGGTCAGGCTGTGCAGGGCTGCGCGGATGCCGGCGATTTGTTGGCGATCGTTCATGGATGGTGTCTTCGGTCAGGAGTGGCTGGTCGCTTCGGGCGGCGCAAGACGCCGCCGGAAGCCTTTGCCTGCGAACAGCAGGTGCATTATACCACAGGAGGCGCGGCGCAATCGAAACCGCCGCCTGGCTGCTTGTGGAAAACCCCAGCGCCGCGGCCGGGCCGAGCGCCTATATCTAGTGGTGCGTCGGGCCGATCCCCCAATCGAGCGTTGTCCCCTGTCCGCGGCAGACGCAAAGAAGCGCCGGTTTTCCACAACCGGCGCGGCTTTTCCACTGATTTCATCGGGTTTTCCACAGTTTGCGGGGCTGTAATGTTCCCCTCAGACCCTCACCCGCTCCAACACTGGCTGGGGGGCAACGATGCGGGAGCGCAGGCTTTCCACCGCGCTTTGCACTCCGTCGTCGCTCTGCACCAGCCCTTCGATCTTCTCGACGCTGTGCATCACCGTGGCGTGATCCCGCCCGCCGAAGAGCGCGCCGATGTTGGCAAAGGAGAGATCCAACTCGCTGCGCAGCAGATACATGGCCACCTGGCGAGCCTGGGCGATCTCCCGCTTGCGGCTGGGGCTGATCAAATCGTCCAGACCGATCTCGAAATAGCGTCCCACCAGCGTCAGCACCTCGTCCGGCGACAGTTGCGCCTTGAGCGGCACCATGTCGGCCAGAATCGTCTCGATGCGCTCGGCGGTCAGGTGGACGCCGCTCAGGCTGGCGTGGGCCAGCACCTTGGTCAACGCCCCCTCCAGCTCGCGGATGTTGGTGGTCACCAGCCCGGCGATGCGCTCCAGCAGAGCGTTGGAAAGTATGACGCCGTGGGAAACGCACTTGGCCTCCAGGATTGCCCGCCGCGTCTCCAGGTCAGGCGCCTGGATGTCGGTGATCAACCCCCACTCGAAGCGGGAGCGCAGCCGGTTTTCCAGCGTCGCCATGGCCTTGGGCGGCCGATCGCAGGCCAGCACCACCTGCCGGCCGGCCTCGTGCAGGGCGTTGAAGGTGTGAAAGAGCTCTTCCTGGGTGCTGGGCTTGCCCGCCAGAAACTGCACATCGTCCACCAGCAGCACATCGCTGGTGCGGTATTTGGCGCGAAACTGCTCCTGGGTGTTGGTGCGGATGGCCGTCACCAGCTCGTTGGTGAACATCTCGCAGGAGACGTAGACCGCCTTGTGGCCATTCTGGCGGCAGCGGTGGGCGATGGCGTGCATCAGATGCGTCTTGCCCAGGCCGACGCCGCTGTAGATGAAGAGCGGATTGTAGCGGCCCCCCGGCCGGTCGCCCACGGCCATCGAGGCGGCATGGGCCAACAGGTTGTTGGAGCCGACGATGAAGGTGTCGAAGGTGTAGGCGGCCACCAGCGGCAGCCCCTGGTCGGTGCTGTGGCCGTTGAGCGACGCGGCCGCCAGCCCAGGCTCGGCCGTCAGCGTTGCCTCCAGCAGCGGCGCCGGCGCCGGCTGCTCCGCCTCGCGCAGCGGGTAGGGCTGGACGCTGTACTTGATCTCGACCTCGCGCTGAAAGATGTGGCGCAGCGTGTTCTTGACCACCCGGTTCAGCCGCAGATCGAGCCAATCCTTGACAAAGCCGTTGGGAACGGCGATCAAAAAGGCGCCGTCCTCGTAGGCCATGAAGCGGGTGGGGTGCAGATACATCTCATAGATGTCTGGTGTCACCTGAAGCTGAAGCTCGCCGAGAGCTGCTTGCCAGGCCTTCTGCGGACTGATCAGGGGCGCGTCGAATGAAGTTGGTGTGGTTGCCAAGGACATTTGGGACACCTCAACAGGATCAGAAAACGTCGCGTGTCACCGACTCGGCTGCAAGATGCATCCGGGGAGAACCTGAGTCGTTGATCTGTTTTCCTGCCCTACGGGCGAAAAAAGTTTTGATCGCCTGGGCGCCGGCGGCGGCCGAGGAGGAAGGGGTGAAAAACCAGCCTGGACTGCTCGATGTTTCGATGAAGCTGCAATGATCGCGCCAGTCCAACTGATGCGTGGGCGGGCCAGCATGTCGTTGAAGACGAAGCCGATCTGCGCCGGGACGGCGGCTGATGCTGCGATGCTGGGCGAGGTTTACGGCCCACAATCCTGCCTGCGATCTGGCATGATTGTATGTGCAAGGCCCGTTGGCGTCAATTGACCCGGCCCGACGATTCCCTCCCTCCCCGGCGGGGTTATGGTCAATCCCCCCGAATAGAACGTGTGTCTTACGCGGCATCTAGTGTTCGCGCTTTCACTGAAGCACAAGGCGCTTCGCCTGACTCGGCATAAAAACGCGCTTATGGTTGACTCTTTGCCCCCCGACTATCACAGATATTTTAAGGTTGGTCATGGCGCTGGTTTGGCGCAGGGGTAAAACCAACACCTGGATGTAGCTGTTCTTTGCCGGAAAACTACTAGATGTGGGGTTATTGGCGCGAAAAGTGTCGCCAGAGTTTTCCCACATATCCCAACCAGGAACCGCTCTGCCCCAGGTCTGGCAATCGCTCTCGCAGGGTGGAAACAGCAGGCTCGGTCGGCCCCTGCCGGGGCGCTGCGCAAAGACCGGCCCGAGCGGCGGCAAGTCACGGCAGGGGGCGCTCAGCCGTTTTCCTCGTCCTCTTTCTTGCCCAGCTTGCCCTTCAGCCGGTCCAGCAGGGAGGGCTTGGCGGGCGCGGGCGGGGTAGTTGGGCGCGGCTTGAAGCGCTGGCCACAGCGCGTGCAGCGCTCGGCATCAGCCGGCAGTTTTTGGCCGCAGGTATAGCATTCCATGGGGGGCTCCTTTCAGGGCGAATCAGCGGCGCCGGCCGGCTGGCGCACATCGACGACCTGGCCGCCGGTGACGCGCAGCAGCTCGTCCGGCGTGATGCGCATCATGGTGTGATGGTCGCCGCCGCCGCCGTAGACCAGGCTCTGCTCGAAGACGCGATGGTCGATGTAGGTCGGCAGCGGCTGGGGAAAGCCGAAGGGAGGCACGCCGCCGGCGGGAAAGCCGGTGTGGGCCAACACCTCATCGGCCGGCGCCAGACGGATGCGCTTGCGTCCCACGCCCAGCAGATCGGCCAGCTTGCGCGCGTCGATCTGCGTGACGCCGTTGGCGATGACCAACAGCGGGCTGCTCTGCTGCTCCGTGCGCACCAGGAAGAGCACTGATTTGACGATCTGCTCAGGCTGGCAGCCCAGGGCCTGGGCCGCCAGCGGCACGGTAGGCGTCTCCTGCGTCGGTTCAACCAGCACAGCGTCGATGGCGAAGCGTTGGATGTAGTCGGCCAGTCGTGCGCGGTGGGTGTCTGTCATGGGTCATCTCCGGTCAGCGCCCATCGGCGCGGGCGATAGTGCTCTCATTGTAGCCAGGAAAGCGAAAGCTGCCAAGTCACCCGCCAGGTCTGCACTACGCAGGTTGGCGGCCTTTGTGGTACACTGCCGCCGGCAAATGGCCGTTCTTGCCGATACGAGGACGGCGCGGACGCATTTCTGGAGGCGTATGACGAAGAACATCGATCGTGACAGCCTGGTGCTGCACAAGACCAAACCCGCGCTGGTGTTGCACAGCGGCGACAAACTGGAGCTCCTCTTTCAGGATGGCAAAAAGCTGAGCGTGCGCCCCAAGGATGTGACGGTGCTGCACCCTGGCCCCATCGACTTTGGCGAGCTGAAGCGGCCGGCCGGCGACATGCTGGCCGCCTGGGAGCTGTTGGAGGGAACGACCACCACCCTGGCCGAGCTGGCCGAGCTGGCTTTCGGCGCCTACACGCCGGCCAGCGCCTGGGCCGCCTGGGAATGGGTGATCGATGGGCTCTACTTCTCCGGCGAGCCGCAGGCCATCCACAGCCACAGCCGCGGCCAGGTGGAGAAGGAGCAGCAGAGCCGGGCCAGCCGCGCGGCCGAGGCCAAGGCCTGGGCCGATTTTCTGGCGCGCGTGCGCCAGCGCCGTTTCGAGCCGGAGGACCGCCGCTACCTGGCCGAGGTCGAGCTGATGGCCTATGGACGGCGGGAGAAAAGCCGGGTGCTGGCCGAGCTGGGCCGGGCCCAGACGCCGGAAAGCGCCCACGGCCTGCTGCTGGAGCTGGGCGTCTGGGACCAAACCGTCGATCCCTATCCCCGGCGGCTGGAGCTGCCCGAACAGTCGCCCCAACTGCCGCTGGCTGAGCTGGCGGCCGAAGCGCGGCGCGATCTGACCCACCTGCCCGCCTTTGCCATCGATGACCAGGGAACCGCCGACCCCGACGACGCGGTCAGCATTGATGGCGACCGGCTGTGGGTACACGTGGCCGACGTGGCCGCGTTGGCGCCGGTCAACAGCGCGGCCGACCTGGAGGCGCGGGCGCGGGGCGCCAACCTCTACCTGCCCGAAGGGGTGGTCGCCATGCTGCCCGACCAGGCCACCGCCCAGCTTGCGCTGGGGCTGAACGCCGTTTCGCCCGCGCTCTCCTTTGGCCTGCGCATCGACCCGACGGGCGACGCGGTCGATCTGGAGATCACGCCCAGTTGGGTGCGCGTGCAGCGTCTGACCTACCAGGAGGCCGAGGAGCGGCTCGGGGAGGAGCCGCTGGCCACGCTTCACGCCTGGGCCAACAGCCACGCGGCCAGGCGCCGCCGGCAGGGCGCGATCTCCCTTGAGCTGCCTGAGGTGCGCATCAAGGCGGCCGATGGCCGTGTGGCCATCACGCCGCTGCCCGCGCTGCGCAGCCGGGATATGGTCGCCGAGCTGATGCTGATGGCCGGCGCGGCCGTGGCGCAGATGGCCAGCCAGCGCGGCCTGGCCCTGCCCTATGCCGTGCAGGAGCCGGGCGAGCCCATGCCGCCGCCGCAGAGCCTGTCCGAGATGTTCGCCGGCCGGCGGCGCCTGCGTCCCAGCCAGTCCAGCGCCCACCCCGGCCCCCATGCCGGCCTGGGGCTGCCGGCCTATGTGCGCGTCACCAGCCCGCTGCGCCGCTATCTGGATCTGGTCGCGCATCAGCAGTTGCGGGCCATGCTGGCCGGCCAGCCAGCATTGGACGAGGCCGAGCTGCTGGAGCGGATCGGCGCGGCCGAGGCTGTGAGCGGCGCGGTGCGGCGCGCCGAGCAGCTTGCCCGCCAGCACTGGACCATCGTCTATCTGCAACAGCAACAGCCGGCCTGGCGCGGCGAGGGTGTGATCGTGGAAAAGATGGGCCTGCGCGCTACCCTGCTCATCCCCGAGCTGGCCTGGGAAACGCGCATCCATCTGCGCGAGGAGCTGCCGCTGGACAGCGTGGTACACCTGAGCTGCAGCGGCGCCAACCTGGCGCTGCTGGATGCACATTTCAGAGTCGGCTAACTTGAACGGTCGTTTCAGGCTGTGGTATAATCGACGCCCACCTGGCCATGGGCGCTTCTATGGCTGTGAGGTATCGCCAGAATGCGCAAGCTTGATACGAACGCCATCATTTTCCTGAGCCTGTCAGACCTGCTGGTTACGCTGATCGCCTTTTTCACCGCGATGCAGGCGCGCTATTGGCTGCCTTTTGGCGCGCAGTTGACCTGGCAAGAGGTGCAGCAGCCCTGGTCGGTCTATCTGCTGTTGGGGTTGATCTGGGGCGTCTCCTCGGCGTTGGTGCAGATGGTTAGCGCACGCCACATCGATCGCGCCCAAGACGAGGCGCGGCTGATCATCTGGACGGTGAGTTTTGTCTGCCTGGTCTTTGCCAGCGTGCTCTACCTGACCTTTCGCGAAGTTCCCCGGCGGCTGTTTCTCTATTTCGTCATGGCCGACCTGACGCTGCTCCTGACGTTGCACATGACGCTGCGGGTCGCGCTGCGTTTCGCCGGTCGCCGGCAACAGGCGCCCCGGCGGATCTTGATCGTCGGGGCAGGAAAGCTGGCGCGCCAGGTCGCCGACGGGGTGCATGCGCAAAGCGCGGCTGGCCTGCAATTGGTGGGCTGCGTCGCCGATGACATCGCCACACTTCCGGCTGGGGATCCGATGGGCCCGCTGCTGGGCGCGGTGCAGGATGCGCCGGCTCTGGTGCGCACCCAGGCCATCGACGAGTTGATCTTCGCGCTGCCGCTGCGCGCCCACGGGGCGATCGAATGGCTGGTGCGCGCCGTGCAGGATCACCCGGTGCGGGTGCGCGTGGTGCCTGACTATCTCGATCTGGCCATGAGCCGGGCCATGGTGGAGAACTTCAACGGCCTGCCGCTGGTGGGGCTGCGCGAGCCGGCCATCGATGGCGTCGACCGCTTGATCAAGCGCGGCTTTGATTTGATCGTCGCCTCGCTGGTTTTGCTGCTGGCCTGGCCGGTGCTGCTGGCCGTGGCGCTGGCAGTCAAGCTGGACAGCCCGGGGCCGGCGCTTTTCGTGCAGGAGCGGATCGGCGAAAATGGCCAACCCTTTCGCATGGTCAAATTCCGCTCCATGGTGGTCGGCGCCGAGCAGATGAGCAGCTCGGTGATCACGCGCAACCGTGAGGGGGTGGTGGTACACAAGAAACCTGACGACCCGCGCGTCACGCGGGTGGGGCGTTTCATTCGACGCAGCAGCCTGGATGAGTTGCCGCAGATCATCAATGTGCTGCGGGGCGAGATGAGCCTGGTGGGGCCACGGCCGGAGCTGCCCTGGCTGGTGGAGCATTACGAAAGCTGGCAGCAGCGCCGCTTTGCTGTGCCGCCGGGCATGACCGGTTGGTGGCAGATCAACGGCCGCAGCGACCGTCTGATGCACATGCACACCGAGGACGACTTGTACTACATCCAGAACTACTCCCCCTGGCTCGACTTGCAGATTCTGTGGCGCACGATTGGGGTTGTGTTGCACGGACGGGGCGCGTTTTGACCTCGGAAGGCGCCGTTTAGCCGTTAATACCCCAAAAGGGGTATTGATTTTGCCCCTTTTCTGTGCTATGGTAGCCAAAGAAAGCTCACAATCGGCTGTGCGCGCTTGCTGGCATTGCTGCGCACCGAGAATTTGCGACAAGGAGTAAGTGACACGATGACGAAGAAATGGGCAAGTGTGCTGGGTTTGGTGCTGGTTCTTGTGCTGGCAGCGACCCCTGTCTTTGCGGCTGATCCTGACCCTGGCCGCGGCAACACCGATGTGGTGGTCATGAACATGGGGACGACCGCGACCGACGCCACCGCGATCTACTACAGCGCGAGCGGCAACCCGGAATACAACGCCAACACCAACCTCGCCTCACGCGGTTCCTACCGTTTTGCCGCCAGCGCGGCTACCCCGCTGGGCGACAACTGGCGCGGCTCCATGGTGGTTCAGTCGGCCGGTGAAGTGGCCGCCGTCGCCGAAATCGTCTGGACCAACGGCAATTCCACCGACGGCACCACGGCAGACGCCTATACCGGCTTCCCGGCCGGCGCGACCACCATGTACGTGCCCTACGCCGTCTATTCGGTGAACTCGCAGTTCACGCAGTTTGCCGTGCAGAACACCGAGAGCAGCCAGGCCAACATCCGGCTGACCTTCATCAACCGCAACGGCGGCACCGACTTGCAGACCAACGACACCATCGCGGCCCTGGGTTCCAAGAACTTCGACGTGCGCACCTTCAACCAACTGCAGAGCAGCGCGTTCTGGAACAACAACTGCGCGGCCGGCCAGTGCTTCTGGAGCGGCGCAGTCAAGGTGGAGTCCACCAACAGCAAGAAGATCACGGCCGCGGCCACCAACCAC
>JACSRL010000420.1 GCA_014879765.1 Anaerolinea sp.
TTCAGGACATTGCCGCCACTTGGTATCTCGTTAGCGACCAGACCCAAAGATGTGGGTAATAGTTAGGTCCAGCTAGACGTGGAAGTCGTAGATGTTGAAGGCCCGGTAATACTTGTCGTCGTGCAGGCGCTCGAACAGATCCAGGGACGCCCCGGTCTCCAGCGACTGGGTATAGGCGCCGGGAAAGAACAGCACAGTAGAATGATTCTGCGCGGCGCTCTGCAGGTTGTTGAGCAGCGTGTGAGAACGGATGTAGGGAAACACTTCGCCCACGCCGCTGATGAACATGACATCGAAGGAATGCTGGCGCATCTGACGGACGATGGCCGGAACCAGATGACGCTCCGGGTCCAGCACGTTCTGCAGAAGCTCCAGCAGCTCGGCCTTGGAAGTCGTTTGCTCGACAGCCAGCACCCGCTCCCAGATGTCGCGCGCGTGCAGGATCTCCACCGCCAGGTCGTATAGGTCGATCTTCAACACGTGAATGCTCTGCTGCTCCAGCTTGCGCGCTAGTTGTCCGACCATCTGGGCCATCTCCAACGCGTCTTTGGGTGAGTAGGGGCAGATGAAGAACGGGACTTCGTTGCCCAACCCCTGCATTTGCAAGAAGCGCTGGCTGGAGATGACCGTGAGGAGGTGCTGGTAGCGTTGCTGCATTGTGAGCGTTTCAGGGTATCCGGTCATGATCTTGCTTGGGCGAGCTGCGGCGCAGCCATGGGAAAGATGTCCAGGCAGGCCGCATCGTCCTCCTGGATGGCTGCCGCCGTCTGCGACGACAGGACGACGGGAACGATGCAATGCTCAGCCGTCAGCAGCTCGGCCTCACGCAGCATGCGAAACACGATCTGGCGCAGCTTGGTGCGGGTGGATGGCGTCAGACGCTCCAGCTCGTCGTGCCATTCGGCCTTGGCGTTGAAAAACAGATCGAAATCCTCCCGGGTGACCGCCAGATCCAGACGCAGCAGCTTTTCCCGCAGCACCTGAACAGCAAAGTCCTGGATGAAGCGATAGCGCTTGCAGATCGCCAGCCAGAGCAGGTGGTTCTGCTCCTGGCGCGATCCGCTCAACAGCAGCCGGGTCTGCGGCGGGGTAAGCAGGCGCAGGCGCGCGATCACCTCGCGCAAGATCCGTTGCGACGCGCTGGCGGTGCGCATCTGCAAAAGGTTGCCGGCCAGAACCTCGCGCTTGACCCTGTCCCAGTCCGGGGCCTCGCCGGCCAGCCTGGCCACAACCATGCTCTCACGGACCAGGAGCGCCCCCGCGGTGAATGACATGTTGTATGGAGCGTCTGCTGTCGCCACGCCGTGGTCCTTTCGGTCTTTGCTGCTGCTACAACGCCGATGTCCGTCCGATGGTGTAGCCGGATTGAGGGAGGACTGAGTCCCGCCCGCAACTCCCGGTCTGACAGACGTGACAGCACGCGCTATTGTACCCGACTTTCGCGTTTGCACACAATGATCCGGCTCAGGTTTTTTGGCTGTAACGGCTCAGCCGGCTGTTCAGAAACCGGATTTTTCGTGCGTCCATGATTTTCCTCTGCGCAACGGCCTGTCATGGCGCCATGACCTTGGTCTGCGAGACAAAGACCCGGTTTCTAATGCCAAAAAGAAAACTCCCGCTGTATAGCGGGAGCCATTGGGTGTAGCCGGGTCGAAGAGATCAGACTACGACATATTGTGCCATCTGTGGCGACGGGTGGGCTCGAACCACCGACCTAGGGATTATGAAGCCCTCGCTCTAGCCGCCTGAGCTACGTCGCCATATGTAGTATCTATTGTGTCTATCAACCACTACATGTAGTGGTCTCTTGGATGAAATGGGACGCCGTAGAAACGATAGGCCCTTGGTCACATTTCGACGCCAAAACTGAGCCTGAAGCAGATTGTACTCGCCTGCTTTCTTCCTGTCAAACATGTGGTGACACTCCGCTAGGGCTGAAGCCCTGCGGCTTGCGGCGGGCTGGTATTCTGTCATCGTGGTCTGATAGGCAGCAGATGGGTGAGCATCTTCTTTCCGCTGCGCCCGACATTGGACAGCTTTGCAGCTTGACAACTGTCACGTGACGCGTTACAGTCATTGCATGATCAAGACGTTTGCCGATCGAGAACCGCAACAACTCTACGTCACCGGCAAGTCAAGACGACTGCCGCCGGAACGGCAATACGCCATCTCGATCAACGACCAATGGCGCATCTGCTTTCGTTTCGTGGCCGGCTGCCTACGATGTTGAGATTGCGGACTATCACTGAGGTGTAAGAACGATGGCCATCGCGAACACAGAACCACGACAAATCCCACCGACGCATCCGGGCGAGATATTGCGCGAGGACTTCATGCCGGACTACGGATTGACGACCAGTGCGCTGGCTACGGCGTTGGGTGTGTCGCGCCAGACCGTTCATGAGCTGTTGCGCGAGGAGCGGGCGATCACGCCGCTGATGGCGCTGCGCCTGTCCCACCTGTTTGGCAACTCGGCTGCGTTCTGGCTCAACGCCCAGCAGGCCAGGGACCTCTGGGAGTCGGAGCGACACAGCCAGGCGGACCTGATGCGCATACAACCGCTGGCTGTCCCTGCCTAACCAGCATCATCCCTCGAGGGAGCGTCTGAAGGCGTCACTGGGCCGGCCAAGCGGGGATACCTCTCACCCAGGCTGGCCCACGTCTTGTAGAGTGCAAGCCACTCGACAAACTCCATGCGGTAGTCGTCCAGCGCGTCGAATTCCCCCCAGGTCGCCGCGCTGCATGGCATCTCGGAAGTCTTTGGACTTCACGCCGTGGTCAAATCCAGTCTCTGGCGACGCTGGATCTCGCCCAGCTGGATAACCAGGCGCAGCGCCTCGTTCACAGCGGTCTCATCTGGAAAGGCCTTGGCAACGTCGGGATCAAGCAACACGAGATTGGTGCCTGCCCGATAGCGTTCCACGTACTTGCCGCACACGCCATCCTTCAGGAGTGTCCGCAGGTCATATTGCGGTCTCAATTCGTCGTCCATCTCATCCATATCGTGGTAGAGCGCCGGCGCGCTCCTTAGGGGTACTCAACCTTTGTCATGATCTCATCGAGCACTTCAGCGAGGCCGGGAGCAGATGAGGGGACGACTGCCAGCTCATTGCCCTCGTGTTTGTGGTGTGGATAGGTTGGCAAGTTGAGTTTCTTATGATGGCCGGTGTTGTCGTACCGAAAAACCAGCGATTGTTCGGCGTCCATATACTGGTAAACGTACGTAAAGCGGTCTACCCCATCTTCCATGTCCACAAACTCGCGCAAATGCAACACGGAGCCATCGACAAAGAAAAGCTCCCCGCGAATGAAGCCCGTGTGCCGTGTGCGTTTGTCGTAGGTTACGTTCGACGATTGCACAATGGCACAGGCTTCGATCAACTCACCGATCTGCCGAAAGTAGCTCTCAATGGACAAACTTGATCCCTCGGTAGGCATCAGCCTTCTCGCGCAGACGGCTTAACAACCGGTACTCACCGATCCACTCGGCAAACTCCAGTGTCTCCGGCAGTTCATCATTCTCGTAACGTTGGACAAAGTGCGCGCTGCTCATGCCGTGGGCAGCTTCGTACCCACGGACCTTCTTTTCAGTACGCTGAATCGCAGCCTCCAACATGCGCAGCTCGTTGTTCAGCGCAGCTTCCACGAGAGGTTGGAGCGGCCGTTGGGTGGTCGTCGTCAGTGTCAGTCGGTTCATCAACGGTTCCTTAGCCAAAGTTCTTACAGCTTTACGATGGTCGTCTAGGACACATAGCCTGGCTGTGCCCCTCTTTCCATCGTATCTGGTTAGCAGTGTACCCCGAAGCGGCGACTACGTCAAGCCGTTTTCGTCCACATCAACGCGTTGTCGCTGTTCTATTGTACGTCGTGCCAGGGGATAAGGAGCATACACGCCCAGCAAAGGCCGTCCCCGGATCGGTGATCAGGTTCAGGAGACTGGCAGCCAGTCATGCAGAGCGCTACCAGGCAACTGGCGCTGCAGCGAATTCCAATTGCACCTGGCGCCCCAACCGCGCCTCCAGAGTGATCAGCATTTCCAGGCTAAACTTCTCCCACTTGCCGCGCATCAGGTCAGACACGCGCGATTGGGCAATGCCCAACTTCTGCGCCGCCTCCGTCTGCGTCATGCCACTGGCCTCGATACGCATGCGCAGGTCGCTCATTAGGTTGGCCCGAATCTGTAGAATCGCTGCTTCGCCAGGTTCAAACCCAAGATCCGAAAAGACATTCCCGCTGGATTCGTTGATCATACTACGCCCGATCGACCGCGTCCCGTTGCGCGTCAGCGTTGCGTAAGATGCCGGCCTCGTGCAGGCTGTCGACGGCCTGGCCCATGCGATAGCGCAGCAGATCGCCCATACAACCCTTGTTCACAGCGCGACGCCCTCCGCTTGGACATTGAGGATGATGGGATTGACGCCCATCGGGCCATGCTCTAGCTGCTCACGCGTAACCACCAGGGTCGAGATCACCCGGTCCATCTCCAGGCCCACCTCCCATGCCACCTCGCTGATGCGTCGCCGTAGCTGGGGCGTGACACTCTCGAGCTCGATGTAGATGTCCAAGTCGGACTCGGAGTCGGCATCGCCGCGCGCGCGGGATCCGTAGACGCGCATGTCCAGAACTGGACTAACGCTTCGCATGCGTTGTTTGAAAGTTGTTGCTACGTCGCGGTCGGCGGCGGATAGCATAGCATCCCTCGCACCTCGAGCCAAGCCTGCATGTTGTCAGGCAGTTGCGCTGTCACGCCGATCAGCTTGCTCTGACGGGCGCTGGGTCGGGGCAACGACAGTGTGTGTGTGTAGGCGGGCTGGTTGCAGCCGCCGGCAGACCGGAACCGATTTCTACAGGCTCAACCTGGAGGTTTCGGCCGCGGCCAAGCGGGGCATCAGTCTCTAGCGAGCGTCGCTTGGAACGTCTCTTTGTAGATGCCAGCCTGCTTGATCAGGAAGTGGATCAGCCGCACCCGTTCTTGCGCCGGCAGCTCGTCGATCACCATGCGCAGCAGGCGCAGGGCCACCAGTTCGTCCTGGGTGGACTCGTAGAGCGCAGTCCCTGTGGCATCGCGCTGCGGCGTGTCGCGCAGGACCAGCAGGTAATCCACGCTCACGTCCAGCGCCTCGGCCAGGCGCAGCACCATGGGCTGGATCTTCACCAGATCGCGTTCGATGCGGGAGATGTAGGAGCCGGACACGCCCAGCTTCCTGCCCAGCTCGATCTGCTGCAAGCCCAAGCGCTCGCGAGCCTTGCGCAGTCGGCTGCCAGGGGTATCAGGTGTTTCAGTGGTCATCGTCGGTGTCCCAAGATAGGTATAGTGGGCTGTTGGCAGGCGGGTCTGGGCGGTCGGCGCCGCTGCTGGCTTGTGCCGCCGCGCGCTCGGCCGCCATGTGCCGAATGAAGAGAAGATCGTTCATAAGATGCTGCAAGATCACTTCCTGTTCCTCATCGGGGATGTCACGGACGGCGCGCATGATCTTAGCCATCTCCGCGTTGCGCTCCGCCAGCAAAGTCAGCAGCTGTTCCTCGTCGGCCAGCCCATAGCGACGGAAAAAGGTCATCGCGCCGGGCTGTGGCTCGTCGGACAGCCCCAGCAGGTAGTCGGTGGTGGTTTCCAGCGCTTGGGCTAGCCCGCGCACGAAGACCACCGAGGGCGTGCCGCGGTATCTGTTGTTAAGCACGTCGGAGAGGGTGCCGCGGTGGACCCGCTCGTTGCCGGCAGTCTGGCGCAGCCGGGCCAACAGTCCAGCACTTGAAAGGCGCTTTTCCTTCATCAACAGGCGCAGGCGATCAGCCCGAATCTCGTCTTCAAATCTATTTCAGTTCTACGCCGAAAAATTGGTTGACCAATATGTTTCAGTTGCGCGACAGGGGGTATTGACGGACAAATTCAGCCATGATATAGTTTTCAACAGAACATGCGTTCTAAGAAATCTGACCTCTGCTAAGGAGCCTATATGCGAAGCGCCCGGATCAAACAGTGGATCGTCACCCACCATCTGACGCAGCAAGTGGTGGCAAATCGGATCGGCTACCTGCGCACCTCGGTGAGCCGAGCGCTGGCCCGCGAGCATGTGTCCGGCACTTTTTGGGCCAAGTTCTCAGAGGCCTTTCCGGAGGCGGCGGTTGAACTGCTGTCTGATCAGCAGGACCAGCCGCCACCCGCTGGCAAGGCGAAAAGCAGATGAACCTGTTATAGCCCAAACGTTCTATTTCTGCAAATCAGCGCAACCGCGCCTGCCCAACACCCGCCCTACTCTCTGATGTTGCCTGCACACCTAGCCATGACCTGCCACGTAGCGCCGAAGGCGCAGTGCGAGCCAAATCCATATCAGGAGGTTCGTACTATGCCGAGCATCATCTACCCTATCACGCGCGACTACCGCGCCCAGTGGCAGCTGTGGGACGCCTTCCGGGAATGCATCTGGCAGGAGTTCCTGGACTTGTTCCAAACCTGGACCGTCGAACAGGCCGATGGCAAGACGATCATCGAGGGCTGCGGCGCGCACATGGCCCTGCGCCACCTGCTCTTGGGCGGCTCGGACAAGACCGAGCAGCAGCGCGGCCAGTTCGGCGAGGGCACCAAGCTGGGCTGGCTGGTTCTCTTGCGCGAGGGCGTGCCTTTCAGCCTCACCTCGGGCGAGTTCCACGGCCTGCACGCGCGCTGGGCCGACCTCTACGGCCAGCAGGTGATGGAGGTTTGCTGGGACGAGGGCGCGTTCTTTGATGGCTCACGCTACGAGCTGGCCTACGCGGGCGAGCTGTGGCAGGAGCGCGTGATCCGGCCGGGAGATGCGCGCATCCTCTTCACCGACGAGGCCGGCCGCATGATCCTGGAAGAGGCCGAGCCCCAGTTCTACGTCAAGGGCCTCTGGATCGGCCCCGCGCGGCCCTACGGAACATCCTGCGCCTTCGGCTACAACCTCAACCTCAAGCTGGCCGAGGATCGCCAGCTGGCCGACGCCTGGCAGGCCAGCCGCGAGATCGGCCGGCTGTGGGCCAACGTTGCGAACCAAGAGCTGCTCGCCCGCTTCTGGCAGGCCGTGGCCGACCGGCAGGCTGAGGCGGACACCCACATGGCCTTCCGTGACGTGCAGGCGCCCAAGGCCCAGGCCGCGGCCCTGCGCCAGGCCTTTGGCAGCCGCGCGGTGGTGGCTACCGACGCGGTGACGCAGCGCGAGGCCGAGTACCGCGGCCTGAAACCTGTGCATCTGCAATGGGGCCTGGAGGAGACGGCCAAGGAGATCATCGGCACCGACCGCGAGGAGCTGGCCGCGTTGTCCGGCCGGGCGTCCACCCTCTATCCCAAGAGCCGGCTGAGCGCGGCGCAGCGCCGGGTGTTGGACCTGGTGCGGCGGCTGTCGCAGCGGGCCGGCATCCAGCATGAGGTGCAGCCCTACATGCTGCCGCCCAGCATCCTGGGCCAGGCGCTGGAAGGCCGCATTGCGCTGGACATCTCGGTGCTGGACGATCTCAAGGACGCTGTCGCCACCTGGCTGCACGAGGCGGCGCACGTCGAGTACGGCACGGACGATGCCACAGCTGCGCACGTGGACGCAGTGGCCCAGGTGGCGGCGCGCGTGATCGTCAGCTACGCTGCGCGCTAGCCGAAATGGAAAGCTGTTCAGCCAGAGTTCCTGCCAAGCGCATGACCTACACCCGTTGCCATGAAGAGCCTGAACGACCTGCGTGCGCAGCACGGATGGTTCACCTTCCCAGAGCGGGAAGAGCTGGCCGCAACCATCGAGCGCATCGATGAGCGCCTCAAGCGGCTGATGCCAACCAGCGACCTGGCCGGCTTCAAGGACCGGCTCATCCGGGCTGCGCGGCTGGACCTGGCTGGCTATGCGCTCTCGGACGGCGATGGGTATCGACGCCGGGTGCGATCCTTCTACGAGCTGCCGCGCGCCGAGCTGGCCTTCGTCGAGTCCTGGATGCTGCAGGCGGACCTGAGCGAGGAACTGGCCCGACTGGGCTGGCTGCCGCAGCCGACGCCTGAGCGCATCGCCCGGCTCTTGAAGGAAGACCCTGACATCCCGCTGCGCACGCGCGACAAGCTGCTGGAAAGGTACATGCCTCGTGACACGTGACATCATCCTGTCCGGCTCGGTGCAGGACATGCGCCAGCAGACCGCGACCATCGCCACCCTGGGTTTGATCGGCGAGAGCTGCTTCCTCAGCCCTGAGCGCAGCCGGCACGGTCACTGCCGCCGGCGCGCGCTGGCGCTCTTGGGTCTCGATGAACATGCCCACGACGACGCCATCGAGCAAGCTGTCCGCGCGCAGCCGGCCTTCTTCTACGCCTTCTACTGCCAGGGCGCAGCCGCGATCTGTGCTGCCTGCGGCGAGCTGATCGAGCCGGGCCAGCCGGCGTGTTCCCAGTGCGGTCTTGCCCTCGAAGAACCGCTGGGACTGCTGGCCAGGCCTGAATGGGAGCGGCGCCTGACTACGCGCGGGTTGGAGGTCGCCATCGCCACCTGCCTGGTGGTGGACGAGCTCTTGATGGTCACCATCTTCCGCAGCGTGCGCCTCTTGGTGCTGCGCAACCTGGCCGGCCAGTCCGAGCAGGACAGCTGGGAAATGCGGGCGCGCGAGATCCGGGAGATGGTGCTGGATGCCTGGCCCGAAGGCGTGAGGCCCGGCCGCGACACCTGGGAGTTTCGCTTCATCCGGACTTGCGCGGTCTTCTGGCTGGTGTCCTGGCCGATGCTGAGGGACAGGTTCACGCTGGAAGAGATCGACGGCTGGAGCACCAAGCTGGTGCGCGCGGTGGCCGTCAGCAGCCAGCGCTGGGCCGACGCCGGCGCGGACGCGGCCGACTACGCTGCCGCGCTGGAAGCGATCCTGGCCACAACCGGCATCAACAAGGAACAGGCGATCCTGGCCCTTGCGCCCATCGGCGTTGCGCGCGGGCAACGCCTTGAGCCGGCCAAGGTGGTGATCCATCCGCCGGAGCTGGTCTACGAGCGGGCCAAGCGCGCCTACTCGAAGTTCGGCGATCCCTGGCTGGTGATCTGGCTGGACCCGGCCGAGGACAGGATGCTGGTGGAAAAAGGCATCCCTCTGGACGACCCCGGCGACCTTGCCAGCAGGTTCAGCGTGTAGGAAGGAAGGCGACCCATGCCCAAAGAGAAGACATCCACTCCCAACACGCGCGTCATGCGCTGCACCTGCCAGCACGCCTTCCAGGACGAGCGCTATGGCCAGAACATGCGGGTCCACAACGCGATGCGCAAGCCCAAGCCGGGTTGGCGCTGCACCGTCTGCCTGAAGATCAAGGAGGACGCGGCGTGATCATTCCCTACTCTGCCTACTACCGCGAGGGACCGGGCCTGTTAGGGCCGGGCGACGCGGTGCTGATCAAGGTTTGCGCCACGCGTGGCTTTGACAACGACTGGGCAGCCTACAAGGGCTTCAGCTACTGGACTGACGACGAGGTCCTCACCAGCGGCGACAAGCTGTCAGAGGATGCGGCCGTGGCGCTCTTCCCCAGCTTTGCCCAAGCCGGGCTGGCGTATCGGCCGTAGGCCATGGCCATCAAGTGCTCTCTTTGCGGCCAGCAGTGGTCGCGCGATCCCGCCCTGGAAGTCGAGTGCCCGGTGTGCCGCGCGGCCGTCGGCACGCCGTGCAAGCGTCCCAGCGGCCACGAGACCTACGGCGGCCAGCCGCACCCGGATCGGGACCGGCTGGCCATGGAGGTCGTGGCCGGCTACGGACGCTGCCCGGCCGCAGCCGCAGCACCCAACAAAAACCCGGCTGGCTGGGTGCAGCCTCTGTTGTTCTCGGAACCTTCAGGTTGAGCCTGTCGAAACCGGTTCCGAAAGGTAAGGATGCCCAAGTGTTTGAGGAACTGACACTCAAGGAACTCGAAGGGACGCCCTGCTTCGTCTGTGGCGAGCCCATGTGGGGCTTCGACTACCATCGCTGTCTCACGCCCGACTGCCTGGCAGAGCTCATCCGTCTGGGTCTCGGCCGCGCAGATCGATACCCCCGGACGCACAACCTGTGCCACCCAGCGTGCCATTCTGGCTGCTGCTACGAATGCAACCCTGACCTGCGAGCAACGCTGCCAGTTGCTCTCGATGCGCCAAATCGGCGCCTGCGATCCACGGATGGAAAGCCCATCTTAACCCAACCCGAAAGGAAGTCTCCCATGCCCGACAAACCAATTACCGACATGCTCAAGGAAGGAGCAGCCAGGCTGGAAGAAGGCCAGGTCCGAGTGATCGTGCTCGGATCGGTCGCCTCGGCCTACCACAAGAGCCTGTTCGCGCCCATCATCCGCGAAGAGCAACTGAGAAGCGTGCAGGCTGCGATCGCTCTCAGCCTGGTAGCCCTGTATCCCAGCCTGCTGGTGGAAGACCCGGACCCGCTGCTCGGCGCCATCGAGCTGGCCGTGATCGTGGGTATGCTGACCGGCAGCCGGCACGCGCTGGCCATCCCGCCTGAGCTGGCCTCGCTGGTGCAGCCCGCTGCGGAGGAGCATGCATGAGTACTCCTTTGATCACCATCGAAGGCTTCGATCCAGTCTGATCCCTGAAAGGAGAACTCCCATGTACCGTAGCACCTATCAGATGGCCCGCGATGAAGCAGAGATCGACGACGTGCTCAACAAGTGCGCCGACGCCGAGGACGAGGGCCGGTCCCAGTACCCTGGCATGACCTACGAGCAGGGCGTACGCATCGGCATCGAGTGGCTGCTGGGCATGACCGGCGAGTCGCCCTTCGAAGGCGACGAAGGCTAGCGCGGTCCGTTCCTGGTGGTAGCGCCCTGGCGGGCGCATCCTTGGCAAACATCAGCCAAGGAGAACCAACCATGAAGACCAAGACCATCGGACAGCTCTGCCGCCGCGCCATGGAGGGCTGGGTAGCATCCCTGCCCCAAGAGCTGCAACAGCCCGTTACCGACGACCTGATCCTGACCGGCGGCAGCATCGCATCGCTCTTCCTGGGCGAGCCGGTCAACGACTGGGACGTCTACTTCCGCAGCCGCGCGACCGCCAGGGCCGTGGCCGAGCACTACGTGGGCCTGTTCACGGCCACGCCGCCGCGCGCCCTGGAGGGCAATCCGCTGCTCAAGCAGGTGCAGGTGGTCGACCGCGGCGACCGGGTGGCCGTCATGGTCAAGAGCGCGGGCATCCTGACCGAGCACTCCGGCGACGGAGCCTACCACTACTTCGAGGCCCTGACCGACAGCGATCCCGACCGAACCGAGCAGTATGTGCAGGTGATCTTCAGCGGCGCGGACGGCCGCACCGGCTACGCTGCTGACAAGGACTACTGGCCGACTATCATCACCGGCAACGCCATCACCCTGCTGCGCCAGAATCGCAAGCTCACCCCTGTGCAGCTGATCCTGCGCTTCAGCGGCGACCCGGCCGAGATCCATCGCAACTTCGACTGGTGCCACGTGACCAACTACTGGACCTTCCAGGATGGCTTGGTCACCAACGCCCCGGCCCTGGAATGCCTGCTGGCGCGCGAGCTGCGCTACGTGGGCTCGCAGTACCCGCTGGCCGCGCTGTTGCGCAGTTTCAAGTTCGTGCAGCGCGGCTTCACCCGCCCTCACGCCGGCCACCTGCTGGTGCTGAGCTTGCAGCTGGCCAGACTGGACTGGGACGACCCGGCCGTCTGGGAAGAGCAGCTCACCGGCGTGGACTTCGCCTACTTCCGCGAGATCATCGATCGCATCCGCACCTTGCTCAAAGAAGGCGTTGGGATGCAGGAGATCATCTCGACCTACCTGGCGCAGATCGTCGAGGAGACCATTTGATGTTAGCCCTGAACGACCGGCAGCAGGCCATCCTGGCCTTCATCCAAGAGCACATCGCCAGCAAAGGCTATGCGCCCAGCGTGCGAGACATCCATGCCCTGGGCCTGGGCGCCTTGCATACGCTAAGCCGGGATCTCGTCCGCCTGACTGAAGCGGGCGCCATCCAGCGCGATCCCGGCGTGGCGCGCGGTATCCGCCTGCCGAAGGCTGCGGACCAGACGGCAGGGCAGCTGCGCTCCTTGGTCGCGGCCTGGGAGGCCCTACGCCCTGACATGGACATCGCCCGCAGCCAAGCCGCGGCGGACATGGACCGGCAGATAGAGCTGGCCCGGGAGCGGCTCCATGAGCGACGCGATCACGCCTACAGGTAAGGAGCGGTTGTTCATCCTGGACAACGTCAGCTCGGAGGAGCTGATGGCCATGAAACTGCCCTCCTGTCCCTTCTGCGGCGCAGCGCTGCAGCCCACGGCCATACGGGCCGGGCTGAACGCCTTTGTCGCCGGCGTGACCTGCACCACCTGCCTGTGTGCCTTCCGCGCGCGCGACACCTTCTCCTTTGCGGAGTGCTGAGAGCCGCCACCGAAGGAGCTTCCTATGACGCCTAAAGTGCCTGACACCCTGTCCACCCGCCTGCGCTATTGCTGGTATCGGCTGCGAATCAGCCGCAAGGGCGTTCCTGCATCCTACAGCATGTTCCGGCAGTTTCTTTGGCTGGAAAGGAGGACACCTTGAGCATCGTCTATATGGGCTTTGGCTGGAAACTGGATTTGGAGCCCACCGAGTTGCTGGTCTATCTCGCCATCGCCGACCATGTCGATGATGACGGAGAAGGATGCTACGCGTCCTATGGCAAGCTGGTCGCCAAGACCAACCTGGGCAAACGTACCGTCATACGGGCGTGCCACAAACTGGAAGAGGCAGGGATTCTCCTCCACCAAGGTACTCACCCACGGTACGGCACCAACGTCTGGAACATCGACAAGGACAAGCTCCCCTTCAAGAAACCAGCGCGAAACGGAAAGGCGACGAAAGACCTCGTACCAGTCCCTGGAAAGCGCCAAAAAGCTGCTGTGCCTGGCGCCACGCTGACACCAGAGCAGTGCCAGAGTGGCACCCCTCCCGGTGCCACAGCGGCACCCCCCCAGTGCCACGGTGACACCTCAGCTGGTGCCACAGTGGCACCCAAACCATCCGTAGAACCGTTAGAAGAACCGTCCGGTAACCATCCAGGCGGCAAAAGAGCTTTGCCGCCTGCGCTGGACGCGCGCGTCAATCCCGCTGCCAAAATCAGAACCCTGCGCGAACGCGGCGACTCCGGAACAGGCCCGGATGAGGTGGATGAGATTCGCGCGCGCGATCGGCCGGAGACTGCATTGCAGACAAAGATCGCACAGCTCACCCATTCCAGGTATCTCTCCGCTAGCCAAAAATCGAGGTTGCGAGACGGCGTGACTGCGGCGTGGGGCGACAGCAAGCTGCCTGTCACCCACCCCAGCCCGGAGGACGAATGGGCGGCGCATCCGGAGCTGTTCGCCGAGTATGTGGAGCTGTGCGCGCGGCGCATCCGCGAGGAGAGCAGCCGGCCGCCATCCCGGGACAAGCTGGTGCAGTCGGTTCGCAATTACGCCAGGTACAACACCGGCTGGCTGGACTTCAGGAAGGCCGCGCAGGAAGAGAGGCGGCAAGCCCAACAGCGCGCCCACCCATCAGCCAAGCAGAACCAGTGGTACTACGATCCCAGCAAGCCCGACTGGATGCAGTAGAGGAGCACGATGTTCTACACACCCGATCCCGCCGACGTTCTTGAGCTGCTTGAGCCGGCGCCCACCTGGACGGTGAGCTATGGACCCGGCCCGGCGCCCAGCGATGCCCTTCCCGACGAGCCGGTCATCACCGGCGAGATCGTGGCGGTCGGCTACCGTGATCCCGCGACCGGCTTCTTCGTGGCCACGCTGCGCCGGGGCAAGGACGAGATCCCGGTGGTGGGCACCGCCATGTTCCTGGCCCCAGGCGCGCAAGTCACAGTGGCCGGCCAGTGGGTGGATCATCCGCACTACGGCCGACAGTTCAAGGCGTCCAGCGTGGTGCTGACCGACCAGGACAGCGCGGTGCAGGTGCTGCTGGCCAGCGGCTTCTTGAAGGGCGTCAAGGTCGCCATGGCCCAGCGCATCGCCCAGGCCTTCGGCGCCCAGACCTTCGCGCGGCTGGACGAAGCGCTGGACGATCCCAACCGGCTGCGCATGGTGAAGGGCATCGGTCCCACCAACTGCCACTGGATCGTGGAGTCGTGGCGCGCGCAGCGGCACTGGGCCAACGCGGCTCTCGTCTCGGTGCGGGCGGGGCTGACCATGCGCCAGGCCAGGGAGGCCTACCGGCGCTTCGGCGAGCAACTGGCCAAGGTCGTCGCCGACAACCCTTACCTGCTCACGGTCCTGTCCGGCGTCACCTGGCAGCGCGCGGACGAGATCGCGGCGCTTGAGTGGCCGGGCAAGGCCAGGATCGACCACGACGACGCGCGGCGCTACGGCGCGGCCGTGCGGGAGGTGCTGCGCGAGGCCTACAGCCAAGGCCACATGGCGCTGGCCGAGACGGATGCGCTGGCGCGCGCCAAGCAACTGGCAAGGCCCACCCACGACGGCTTCGAGCAGAAGGTGCGGGCGCGCTACGACCAGGATTACCTGCTCCTCCAAGGCGACTGGCTGTACCTGGAACCCTACTTCGAGATCGAGGAAGAGACCGCGGCCGGCATCGCCCGCATTCTTCAGAGCCCTGGTACGCCGGTGGGCGACTGGGATGCCATCGGAAACAATCTGGACCAGTACGCCGACTTCGCCCTTTCGCCTGACCAGGTGGAGGCGGTGCGGCTCGCGCTGGCCCACCGGCTGGTGGTGATCACGGGCGGACCGGGCTGTGGCAAGACGACTATCGTCCGTGTAATCTGCAACATCATGCAGGCGCAGGGCTTGAGCCTCACCCTGTGCGCACCCACCGGTAAGGCAGCCAGGCGCATGACTGAAGCCACCGGCCTGCCATCCGCCACCATCCACCGCACCCTGGGCATCTTCGACGATGAAGAAGCCAGGTACAGCTTCCAGACTGATGCGGTGACCATCGACGAAAGTTCCATGATCACTGCGGCCCTCATGCGCCGGATCGTCAAGGCCTGCGGCGAGCGAACGCGGCTGATCTTCGTGGGCGACGTGGACCAGCTGCCGCCGGTGGGCGCGGGCGAGCCCTTCTTCCAACTGATCCACAGCGGTGTGGTCCCGGTCGCGCGCCTTACCGTCATCCACCGCCAGGGCAAGGGCAGCGGCATCATCGTGGCGGCCCACGGCTTCAACCGCGGCCTCGTGCCTGATCTGTCGAGCTACGACGACATCGAGATCGAGTATGCAAGCAGCAACGCAGCATTGCCCACCCATCTCTTGCGGTGGGTAAGCGATCTTATCGCTTGCGGCCTGTCCATCCGCGACATCCAGGTGCTGACACCCTTGAACAACCATCCCTGGGGCCAGCACGCCCTCAACCTGCGCCTGCAAGAGCGCTACAACCCTGGGCCGTTCCCGCTCAAGGGCTGTCCCTTCAAGCCGGGCGACAAGGTGATCCACACCAGAAATGTCTATGACTTGCGCGGCCAAACAGTGCTGAACGGCATGGTGGGCATGGTGGAGTGGGTGGCCAGCGACGAGGAAGAGCGCAGGATGGATATCCGGCGCAGGGAAGAAGGCGATGACGAGCTGCCACTGGTACTCGACGTGCAGTTCGACGGCGAGCTGGACGTCACTTCCTACACGCGCGAGGACCTGGGCTATCTCAAACTGGCTTATGCGATCTCGGTTCACCGCGGCCAAGGCAGCGAATTCAACTACGTGGTGCTGGCCCTTCCCACCACGCGGCCTGACTTCATGCTGCGCCAGCTAGCCTACACCGGGCTGACCAGGGCCAAGACCTACTGTGTGCTGATCTCGGCTCAGTCGGCCCTGCAAGCCTACGTCCAGAACGAGGAACGCGTGCGTCGCGTCACCTTCCTGGGCGACATGCTTCGGAACCTTCAGGTTGAGCCTGTCGAAACCCTCGGTTTGAGCTTGTCGAAACCAGTTCCGGGGCAGGTCGATGCCCAAGGCGAGTTGAATGGAGGTGTGTATGACTGATTGGATGGCCCTGGAGCCACACCCTGTCGCGGACCTGCTGCCGCTGATGGATGAGGTTTCCTTCAAGGAACTCAAAGATGACATCGCGCTCAACGGGCTGCGGGAACCGGTCTGGCTGCACCCGGACGGCCGCATCCTGGACGGCCGCAACCGGCACAAGGCTTGCGTTGCGCTGCGTCTCAAGCCGGCGACCAAAGTCTATGCAGGCGACCTGTCCACCGAAGCGATCGTGGCTTTCATCATCTCGCTGAACCTGAAACGGCGACACCTGGACAGTGGACAGCGAGCCTTCGTGGCGCTGCGCGTCGAGCAGACGCTGGCCGAGGCAGCGCGGGAGCGAATGATTGCATCGCAGAACAACGATGCTGGCAGAGCAGCTTTTCAAAGAATTGAAAAGCAGGCAGACACGCCCATTCATGCCGCTGCCCGAGCCGCGGCCATGGTGGGCACCAACCGTCAGTATGTGGCCGACGCCAAGAAAATCAGGCAGGAAGCGCCTGACCTGGAGCAGCAGGTGGTGGCGGGCAAGCTGACCCTGCCCAAAGCCAAGCAGCAGCTCAAGAAACGCCAGCGCGCAAAGCAGCCCCGGCAGCCACAACCGGCGGCGGTCCAGGCCCTACCAGAGCCAGCGCATGACGATCAGCCGGCGGACGCAGCGACAGACTGGACCCAGAAGGCCATTGGTGACGTGATCGTTTGGCGCGCGGACAGCCGCAATCTGGCAGGTGAGACAACAATCTGTGATGTTGACCTGGTCGTCACTTCGCCGCCCTATAACGTGGGCATCGAGTACGGCGAGCACCATGACCAGATGCCGCCAGAGCAATATGAGGATCTGCTCGATCAAGTCTTCCTGGCCTGCCATCAGGTGATGCGCGATGGGGCCAGGATCGCCGTGGTGATGCCCTTCGGCGTTGGGCGCAACCCGTGGCGGCCGTTGGGCCTGCTGACGGCGACGCGCCTACAGAAGGCCGGCTTCATCCTGCGCGGCCAGATCGTCTGGGACAAGGGCAGCTCGGGCAATCGCACCAGCTGGGGATCGTTCCGGATGCCCAGTGATCCCAGCCTGCGCGACACGGTGGAGTGTATCCTTGTTGCCCACAAGGCGCACAGCGCGGCGCCCGTGCCTCGCACTGTGCTTCGCCAGGACGACAAGGGCACCCACTCGCCCTGGCTGGCAAGCTCCGACTACTTCCTGGCTTTGTCCCAAGACCATTGGGCGGTGGCGCCGGAGAGCGCGCAGCGCGTCGGCCATCCCGCACCCTTTCCCGTGGAACTGGCACAGCGGCTGCTCCATTTCTACGGCTGGCCGGGCTGCACCCTGCTGGACCCATTCGGCGGATCAGGCACGGTGGGCGTGGCCGCGGCGCTGTGGAGATGCCGGGCGCATGTCGTAGAAATCGACCCAGCCTACTGTGACCTGACCGCGCGGCGGGTTGCTGCGGCTTATGAACACCTGAGAACCCAGGAGGCCAGCCATGGATGATAGCGGCGCGTTCCAGGCCATGGGCAAGAAGCAGGGTGATTGGTTCGAGGAGAGCAGCCGGCGCGTCTTGGAGGACGTGGGTTTCACCATCGACGCGCGGCGTGCGGTGATCGCCGACGCAGGCGTGGAGGTGGACATCATCGCCACCAACCGCCAGCAGATCAGCTTCTACTTCACCTGCAAGGGATCGTGGCGGGGCAGGCGGCCGGGCGCGCGCCGCACCGACACCTTCAAGAAGGCGGTCGCCGAGGCGCTGATGTTGCATGCGCAAGGGTGGGGGCCGGTGGTGCTGCTCACCTCCCACAAGCCGGACACGCCTGCCGGCCGCGCCATGCTGGCCAACGTCGACCCAGAGATCATGTTCGACGTCATCGATCCCATCCAGGAAGCGAAACGCTTGCAATGGCTGGCGGCAGCAACGGAGCAGGAGTTGCGCCAGGACCTGCAACAGCGCCGTTCCCTGTTCCGGATAGCCAGGCCGCATAGAGGTTTTCTGCGCTACAGCCAGGCTGTTGAACCCGCTTGGTAAGGAAAGGTGCCATGCTGCCTGCGGTGCACAGTCTCGGAACCGGGTTTCGACAAGCTCAACCTGAAGGTTCCGGACCAGCCGTAGCGCCTGCGGCGCATCATGACAGCGACAACGGAAAGGAACATCAAATGCCTACTCAACTTCAAGCTCAGTACATCATCTGCCGGGTCAAGCTGCCAACCCAGGTGACGGTGATGCACGGCAGCCTGGACGCAGCCAAGGTCGAGGCTGAGCGGCTGGCCCGCAAACAGAACGATCGGTTCATGGTCTTCGAGCTGATCGGGGTTGTGGCTCCTGCGCAGCCACCGCTGGCCTGGACGTGGCAGCGGGAGGCAACGGCTACCGAACACTCCAACACTGTATTTGGCTTAGCCCAACGTGATTTGTCATATCCCGACGATCTGGGCAGCGATGATCTGGGTGATGATTGGATGGGCGACATCGATGCGACTGACGGTGAGCCATTCGGCGCCAAGTAGTTTCACTGAATTCGGCTGCGAGATTGGCTGATCCTCCACGTAGCGCCTACGGCGCATGACTGGCAAAACGACAGCAAGGAGTAGTACCCAATGGACGCCCAGACCGCCCTGGAACAGCTAGCCACCATCTACGACCGCGATCTGCAGCCTGCCGAGGCTGCAACCGAGGCCATGACGATCTACCTGGAGATGGGCGAGCGCATCGCCGAGCTGGACGTGATCCGCGCCAGCGCCAAGCAGGTACTCGCCGACGTGCTGGCCGAGATCGGCGCGGATCGCCTGGAAACCGCTGCCGGTGTGGCCTATGTGACCACGCCCAGCCTCCGCTCTAGCTATGACGCCAAGGGCCTGGACAAGCTGGTAGCCGCCGTGCCCGGCCTGGCAAACATGCTTGCGCCGTACCGCACTGAGCGCGAGATCGCTGGTACTTTGACCATCCGTGCTGGCGGTAGAGCCAAGGAAATGTGAACCATGAAAACACCCTTCGACGACACGGATCGCACCACCATCTGCGACCGCTGCGGCGACGAGATCAACCTGGCCGAGGCCAACTATGCCGGTCCCGAGCTGCCGCTGTGGGAAGGCGCCACGCTGTGCAACGACTGCTACGCGGCCGAGCGGGTGAGCGAGCCACAGGCGGCTGATCCTGACTACGGTTTGGACGAGCGGCCCAACGACTGACAAGAGCGAGACCATGCGCAACACCGACCTGTTAGTCTGGGCAGAGCTTGAGCTGAACTGCCAACTGGCGGCCAACCGCACCTGCGCCACCTGCGGCAAAGTGGCGGACATAGGCTACCACATCACCTGCGACCATTGCGGCCGGCCGGTGTGCGGCGTGTGCGCTGTGCAGTTGGACGGGTGCGCCTTCTGTCCCACCTGCCCGCGTGAGCTGCCGTTCTGACCATCGTAGCACAGGAGAAACTTATGGACATCGAGAAGCTGTTGAAGCAAGCAGCCGACTACTGCGACAACGCTGGCAACACAATGCGCTACTTGATGCCAGATCGCATAGCATTTGCCCAGATCGCCGATGCGTGTGCGAATGTGGCACGCGTGATGATCGAATACGAGCGGTGGCAGGACGAGCGCTTGGAGGCGGAACGCCAACGGTTGCTGGCAAGCCACAGCAACGAATCGCCATTCTGATCGAGACAAGGACCACGACACATGCCCGATCCCTACCTTCCAGTTCTGACTCTCGTGCTCGGCTTTCTGGCCGGGCGGTTCTTGCAGCCCTGGCGCGTGCGCGAGTACTGGTGGTATCTGAGAGGCTTGCTGCCTCATCGCTGCCCATCCTGCGGCCGCTGGCACAGCCGGCGCACCATGCGTTTCGCTGAGCACCGCACAGCCGGCTGGGTTTTCATCTGCCAGGACTGCTACGACGAGCAGTACCATCCCTTCAGTAAGGAGCAATCATGAGCACTCAAGTATCAGCAACCGCAGTGGCGCACGGCAACCACGACGACGACGGCTACAACGACTTCCTGGCCCGCCTGAACGCGCGCTTCCTGGCCAACTGCGCCGGCGGCGCGCAGCCGCTGTTCACTACCGATGTCTCGGGGCTGTGGGACGCCTACCTGGGCAGTTTCGCCGACCCTGACGTCCGGCAGTACCACAACTGCCATGCGTGCCGGCAGTTCATCGAGCGCTTCGGCGGTCTGGTGACCATCGACGACGATGGCATCCTGGCTCCGGCCATCTGGCACGTGGATGGCGCGCCGGAAAGCTACCAGCCGGCCCTGGTCGCCATGGCGCAGTTGGTGCGCCGCGCCAGGGTGACGGGCGTGTTCCTGGCGTCCAGCCCGGTGTGGGGAACGCCTGAGACCGGCGTGTGGCGTCACTTCGCTGTCCATCCCGCTGCGGGCATGGTCTTCAAGCGCGCCACGCAGACGGCCGGCCAGGCGATGGCCGAGAAGCGTGAGGACTTCCAGGCTGTAATGCGCGCGCTGGGCGAGTTCACGCAGCCGCACCTGGAGATGGCGCTGGCCCTCTTGAAGACTGACGCGCTGTACCGCAGCGAGAAGGTGCTCGGACAAGCGGAATGGCTGCACGCCCTGCACGGCGCGCGCGACGCAGTCCACGGCTCCCGCAAGGCCAACGTGGTGTGGCGTGTGGTAGCCACTGCGCCGGCCGGTTTCTGCCACCCGCGCAGCAGCATGATCGGCACGCTGCTGGAGGACATCGCTGCCGGCATGAGGTACGAGGAAGTGGCCAGTCGCTTCGCGGCCAAGATGCACCCGCTGCGCTACCAGCGCCCACAGGCCGCGCCAACGGCCGGCGCGATTGCCGCGGCCGAGAAGACGGTGCAACAGCTTCAGGCGGCCGGTTCACTCTTGCGGCGCTTCTGTCGGGTGGACGAGGTGCAGGCGCTGTGGCGGCCGGCGCCCAAGAAGAACGATGCGCCGGCCGATGGCGTGTTCGGTCACCTGAAGCCGAAACCGGTTCAGCCGGCGGCCAACATCCGCATCCCGGCGCAGACCATGACCTGGGAGAAGTTCCAGCGCACCGTGCTGCCGACCGCTGAGCGCATCGAGTTTCTGGCGCCGGACAGAGGCTCCTACGTGGCGTTGGTGACGGCTGTGCATCCTGATGCGCCGCCCATCCTGCAATGGGACCGAGCCGACGCGCGCAACCCGGTGTCGTGGTACTTCTGGCACGGCGGCTCGACGGCCGCTTCGTTCGGCCTGCGCGGCGGCCAGTTCCATGACGTGGAAGCCATCACGCTCAAGCCGTCCATGTGGCAAGGCGGCTTCGAGCACCAAGGCGCTGGTGTGATGTTCATCATCGCCGGCGCGCGCGAGAGCAGAATGGCTGGCGCTGCCGTCTTTCCAGAAATACTGAAGGCTGAGTTTCATGGCATCCGTTCCGTGATCGAGGCTTACTCGCGCAGCGCCAGCATCCAAGGCATGAACGAGCCGCACGCAGCAGGCGTGATGCTGACCAAGGGCGACAACGCATGGAACGCTACACTGCGCGTCTGGAGCACGGGACGCAGCCAGGAGTATCGGCTGGATCGGTGGGACTGAAGACCAGGCCACAATAGCTGACGCTGTTCTGAGCATGACGAGGAGAAGATCACTATGACCATCGACTGGGACGACAAGACCCTCTACAGCCAGGTCATCGAGCAGGTGGAAGAGATCGGCCTGCAGCGCATGAAGGCCCAGCCTGGCATGAGCGAGGCCGACTTCTTCGCCGGCGCGATGGCAGCATTGACGGCCCTGGGGATGACGCCTATCCAGTACCCCGCCCGCTGGACGCTGGGCCTCATGTTCGGCAAGCCGCCCTTGGCGCGGCGCATGGAAAACGAGCTGCGGGCGCGCGACGCTTGCCGCGCTGCCCAGGACGCGCAGCCGGAACCGGGTTCCGAGACGGCGGGGTGATATCCATGACTGTCCTTGGCAGTGTCTGGTCGCTGCGCTGGTCCAACCCCTACACCACACCCCGCGATGGACTGCCACGCGTGCGCGCTGAGGTCTTCTTCCCTGTGGGACATCCCAACTACGGTTGGGGCGGATGTCCCGCTGAGCTGGCTGAGTTGCACGTCATCGGCAGTGGCTGGGTCGTCTCCTGGTGCGCCATCGATGCGCCGATCAAACCACTGAGCCAGAAAGCGCTGGCAGCGGTGCGCCAAAAGCGGCTGGCCCGCAGGGTCAAAGCGAAGTATCCGCTGCTGGCCGACCAGATCATCGAGGAAGAGCTGGCCAAGAAACCGGACTACTACGCCGGCGTGACCGATGCGAGGATCGAGGCTGAGCGCGCCGCCGCGATCCAGCAAAGGGATACGTGGCTGCAAGGCTTGATGGCGACGCCCGGCGTCATCCACTGGTACGACAAGGAGGCCTGATGGCACTGTCAATCATCGAGGACGCGCGTCTGGAAACCATCGAGGAATACCGGCTATGCTTTTCCCTGGCTGATGCGCCAGGGTGCGGTTGGTGCTTTCTTTGCGATGCGGCTGGCAACGTGGACGAAGCAGCGCTGCACCCGGATGGACTGGACAACCTGCGCATGTGCCGCGCCGGCCAGGGAAGAAGCGGGGGCGCCATCGTCTGCGACGGCGTGGTATGCGAGCAGCGCACCATCCGCATTCCTGTCCTCGCGCGCTGTCACTGCGGCGCGCGGCTGGAACTGGCATCGTCTTGGCTCAACACCTGCGATGCCTGCGGCCGCGACTACGACGGCAGCGGGACTGCGCTAGCGCCACGCCACCACTGGGGCGAGGAAACCGGCGAGCACTGGGCTGAACTGGTGGCGCTGTAGCGCTTCAAAGACAAGGATCACCATGAAACCTCAAACCTCTACTTCTACAGGACAAGACCGGCTGCTGGACGTGATCGAAACGGTTAAAGGGCTGCGCGACGCCAGCCTGGCGATGTTGTCGGCTCAGACTGCGAAGGTGATGCAGGGTATCCTCGGGCAGCTAGTCGCGGCCAACACCGAGATCGCCGCGCAAATGGCAGAACTGATCGCCGCCAAGCCCGACCACTGCTGCTGCTGCCATCGGACTTTCCCAGCGCCATACATCTACAACGGGCTATGCGACTACTGCTACGAGGATCGTATTGCGTGACTTCGAGGCGCGTTGTCGTGGAACCCTTGGGTTGAGCCTGCCGAAACCCTTGGGTTGAGCTTGTCGAAACCGGTTCCGAAAACTGTCCACCCTCAGAGAAGGTCCTCGAGTGTACGACCACATGCACCAACCGCCCACCGAACCGATGATCCCTGCCAACGTCGAGGCGGAGCAGGCTGTGTTGGGATCGATCCTCATCGACCCCGACGCGGTGGTGGAGGTCGCCGAGCTGCTGGCCGCCGACGACTTCCATCTACAGAAACATGGCTGGATCTACCAGGCCATCCTGGACCTGAACGGCAAGAACTCCAGGGCCGATTTTCTCACCGTCACCGACGAGCTGGAACGCCGCCGGCAACTGGACGAGGCGGGTGGGCCGGCCTACGTCATGGACTTGATCAACGCCGTGCCCACGGCCATCCATGCGACCCACTACGCCCGCATCGTCGAGGAGCGCGCGGTGGCTCGCCGGCTGCTGCGCGCAGCCGGCCAGATTGCCCAGTCGGTCTACGAAGTCAAGAGCATCGACAGGCTCTGCGCCGGAGCTGTGGAGTTGGTGGAGACGGCCGTCCAGCGCAAGGGCGAACGCAGGGCCAAGACGTTGACCGCAGTACTGAACGACACCGTGGCCCAGGCCAGGGAACACGCCCGACTGCGCGCGGAAGGGCACGAGGTCTCCATCCCGTTTGGCATCCCCGAGCTGGACCGGCGCACCGGCGGCATGTGGCCTTCGGACGTCATCGTGCTGGCCGCGCCCCCGGGCGGCGGTAAGACCGCGCTGGCCCTGGGCATCGCCCACCAGGCCGCCAAGACAGGCGCACGCGGTGCGGTCTTCTCGCTCGAGATGCAGGATACCCAGGTGGGCGAGCGCATCCTGGCACCTGAGTCGGGCTACACCGCGATCCAGATCAGGCTGGGCGACATCCAGGACTGGCAGGTGCTGGACGCCGCGCGCGCCCGCGCCAGCACCGACAATCTGCTGGTCGACGACTCGGCCAGCCTGACCATGGCCGATCTGGCGGTGCGCGTCAAGCGCCTGCACCTGCGCCACGCCATCCAGTTCGTGGTTGTGGACTACGTGCAGCTCCTGACAGCCGGCCTGCGCACCGAGAACCGCACCCAGGAGCTGGCCTACATCTCGCGCCAGCTCAAGGCGCTGGCCAAGGAACTGCACATCGCAGTGATCGTGGTGGCGCAGCTCAACCGCGACTACGACAAACGCGCGGACAAGTGGCCCAGGATGTCCGACCTGGAAGGATCGAGCCAGTGGGAGAAGGACGCGTCGGTGATCGTCTTCATCCATCGCGAGAGCCAGTTCGTGCCCGAGGCCGACGTTAACCGAGCCACGCTGATCCTGGCCAAGGCGCGCAACGGGCAGATCGGCGAGTTTCCGGTAGGCTGGAACCCGCGCTACTCGCAATTCACGCCGGAACCGCTGATCTTCGGCGAGGCCGACCGCCGCGCGCACCGGCTGGAGCTCCTGCGCCAGTGCCAGGCGCTTCCCTACACCTGGGCTGACTGGCAGTTACACCCGCTGGGACTGGAGCAGGTCTTGCAGCAGGGCCGCGCGCAGGTCAAGCAGTTGGAGGGCGATCCCAAACGCCTGGTGACCCAGGTGGGACAGGCCCTGGCATCCAGCCAGCGGCTGGACGAAGCGGTGCTGCGCGAGCTGTCTGCGCTGGCCAGGAGCCGCAACGGCGCGACGCCGCCTGTGGTCACCGACTTCCTGGCCGTGGGCGCGCGGGCTGCGGTCTTGCAGCAGGCACGCGAGCAGGTGGCGCCGGCCCTGCTGCAAGGGCGCTTCGCCATCTTCTTCGGCCCTAGCGGCCGCGGCAAGACCTTGCTAGCCCGCATTGTCCAGCGCGCGCTGATCCTGGAGGACGGCATGCCGGCCGTGTGGCTCAACTGGCGGCAGACCATGCGCGAGATCAAGGGCACCTTCAACGGCAATGGAAGGGAAGTGGACGTTTGGCAGCAGACCCACGCGCCGGTGCTGATCCTGGACGATCCCGACAAGAGCACCACTGAGTGGAGCGTGGGCTATCTGTATGACCTGCTGGACCAGCGGATGGCGCTGACCGGCGGCCGGCAGGGGCCGGTGCTGCTGGTGCTGAACCAATTGCCCGCGGAGTTTGCGCAGCAGCTAGCTCAGCACGGGCATCTGGGCGTGGCCACCGCCCAGCGCGGGTTGCAGCGCGGCCGGCCGGTGCTGGTGGACTTCAGCGCGCTGCCGGTGTGGGAGGAGCGGCCGGGGTTCTAGCGGGAGCGCGGAACTGGGTTCCGGAACCAACGAAGAGCCTCAACAGCCAACGATCCGGTTGAGCGGCAAGAGCAGTATCCGCTCGGATCCAACGCCCGCTACGGTGTGAGCAACAGCCTGATCCGGAGTCCCAACATGGGCATGGAGTCGGGCGCTTCTCTATGCAAGTGATGCACAACTGGCGCTTTGCGGCTTGGCGTTTTTGCCGTTATAATCCACTCGCATGCCTCTTGGACGGCGCTACAGGTGAACACTCCACGAGTTTCATCCTGTTGCCGCCGAGTGCCTCGGGCCGACAAGGAACTCCATGGTCGTTGCTACTGATCGCCAGAGATTGCTATCCACCAAACTCCACCGGCCGCGCGTGGCGACCGATCTGGTGCATCGCGAGCGTTTGAAGCAATTGCTGGACGCCGGCCTCGATCGGCCGCTGATCCTGGTGGCGGCGCCGGCTGGCTTCGGTAAGAGCACGCTGCTGAGCCACTGGCTGCAGATCAGCGACCTCCCCAATGCCTGGATTTCTCTGGACGAGTCCGACAGCGACCTCAGTGTCTTTCTGGCCTATTTCCTGGCCGCAGTGGAGTCGATCTTCCCCAACGCCCTGCTAGAGACACGATCCTTCCTGGCAGGCGTCAGCCTCCCCGCAGCCGGTGTGGTCGCGCACAGCCTGATCAATGAACTGGACAGGCTCGAACACGACTTCGTCCTGGTGCTGGACGACTACCACCTCATCCACGGTCAGGCCGTCCATGAGCTCATAAGCCTGCTGCTGCAACACCCGCCGCGCACCATGCACCTGGTGCTTGGCGCCCGGATGGAACCGCCGCTCTCGCTGGGTGTGCTTCGAGCGCGCAACCAGATCGTCGAGATCCGGGGCCAGGATCTGCGCTTCTCGCGGGCTGAGATCGCCGCCTTCGTGCAACAGGCGGTCGGGGTAGCCCTCAGCGATGACATGGTGGACGCGCTGGCGGATCGAACGGAGGGGTGGGCGGCCGGCCTGCGTCTCGCCACTCTCACGATCCGCCAGGGCGACGATGTGGAAGGCCAGCTGGCGGGTCTCCATGGCCAGAATCGTTACGTGCTCGATTACCTGTTGGGCGAGGTGCTGGCCCAGGTGCCCCCGGCCATGCGCAGCTTTCTGCTCAAGACCGCCGTCCTGGATCAAGTGTGCCCGTCGCTGGGTCAAGCGGTGATGGGCGTAGACGACCCGGATTGTGATCCTCAGGCGTGTCTGGCCTGGCTGGAGCAGGCCAACATGTTTACCGTGGCGATAGGCGCGCACGGCGAGTGGTACCGGTACCATCATCTCTTCCGGGATATCCTGCGGGATCAGTTGGCCCGTGAAGCCAGCGCTGCCGATATCGCTGCGCTACACACCCGGGCCAGCGCCTGGTACGCTCGACGGGGTTCGCTGGAGGAAGCATTACACCATGCGCTGCTGGCAGGTGATACGCCAGGGGCTGTTCGCCTGTTGGCCGAGCACCGCCAGGCGCTGATGAACTCCGAACAGTGGCAGACCCACGAACGCATTCTCCGCATGTTCCCGGCGGACGCGATCGCGCAGCACCCGGAGTTGCTGCTGATGGCAGCCGAGATCGCCACTTTGAATCGTACCAACTGGACACAGTTTCCAGATTTGCTCGACCAGGCTGCGATTCTTGTCACTCAGATGCCGGATCAGCCGCAACACGGCCTTCACTTGTGCGGGGAGATCGACGCCCTACGCAGCTTGTACGCCTTCGAGACCAACGCTGATGCCGAGGGCGCCATCATTTTTGCCCAACGCGCGCTGGCTGCTACGCCGCGCGCGTGGTACTACGTGCGCTCCCATGCCTGGATCTATCTAGCTGCTGGGATCCAGGCAACCGGCCAGCTTGAGCGGGCTTATGCCGCGCTGGCTGAAGGCGAGCCCGAAGACACAGCCCAGAGCAGCGCTGTGTACGCACGGGTGGCGGGATCGCGCTGCTTCGTCGAGTGGATGGCAGGCGATTTGCCGGCAGTGGCGCAAGGGGCGGCCCATCTCAAGGCGGTGAGCGAGACCCATCACCGCCACGAGTCGCTGGGTTGGGCGCACTACCTGCTCAGCTGCGTCGCCTATGAGCGCAACGATCTGGCGACCGCCGAGTTTCATGCCCAAGCCCTGGAAAAGTTGCGCTACTTGGGCAGACCGGTGGCTACCTTGCAGAGCGCGTTCGTTCACGCCCTGATCCATCAGGCGCGCGGGCAGCCCGACCAGGCGCGGCAGACGCTCGATCTGGCCCACAACTTCCTGCGTGAAACCCACAGCGAAGGATTAGTTCCACTGGCGCAGGCGTTCCAGGCAGAGCTGGCTGTGCGGCAGGGCAATCCAGGCGCGGCCAGGCATTGGGCCACGGCGGTCGGGCCATTCCTGCCGCTGGGCATGATGCCTTACTTCTACGCGCCGCAATTGACCCTGCCCAAGGTCCTCCTCGCGCTGAACATGCCGGCCAGCCGCGCCCAGGCCGCCGACGCACTCTCCCGGCTGCACGCGTTCGTCACCAGCACCCACAACACCCGCTTCACCATCGAGGTGCTGACCCTGCAAGCCCTGCTCCAGGATGCGCAGGGGAAAGAGCAGGCGGCGCTGGCGACCCTGAAGCAGGCCGTGATGCTGGCTGAGCCTGGCGGCTTCGTTCGCCTGTTTGTCGACCTGGGGCCACGGCTGGCGAAGCTGTTTACCCGTTTGACCCAAACCCGCATCGCCACGAGCTATGTTGACCAAATCCTGCAAGCCTACGCCGCATCGCCACCTGCGGTCCCCCAACCTGGGCCGGTTGCATCGACCGTACAGTCGATAGAGTTGGTGGAACCTCTGACCGAACGCGAGCTGGAAGTTCTGGCGCTGCTGGCGCAGCGACTGTCCAGCAAAGAGATTGCTCAGGCGTTGGTCATCTCCCCTTTGACAGTCAAACGCCACGCTTCCAGCATCTACGGCAAACTGCAGGTTAGTGGGCGGCGAGAGGCCGTCGCCAAGGCGACCTTGCTGGGGCTGCTGTAGATCGCAGCTTCCCTGGTACTTTTATACATCCTCGATAGTTCCTTTTGGGGCTAGTGATATCCGCAGAAAGCCGGTACGATTGGGGGGTAGACGACACCGTGCGCATTAAAGGTTGCAGCCATGGACCAAACTGGCAATCATCTCCTATTCGATCGGCCCGGACGCTACCGTATACGCGTGCAGGGTGAGCTGGACGCGAGTTGGTCTTGCCGGTTAAGCGACCTGACAGTCACCGTGAAGCGACCGGCAAGCCGCCGGCCGGTCACGACATTGACCGGCGAGGTGCGAGATCAAGCTGCGCTCATGGGAGTGTTGAGCGCGTTGTATGATCTGGGATACCCCCTCCTCAAGGTCGAGCGCATCGGCGGCCTCGCCATCCCTGACTAGAGAGACTTCGGAAGTGACCGATTTGCACGCCCTTCCACTTCCGAAGTCTGGTTTCTTGACTTCTCAATGAAAGGATAGCCGGCATGAAAGTCGTCATCGTGGGCGGCGTGGCCGGCGGCGCGTCTTGCGCGGCGCGCTTGCGCCGTCTGGACGAGAACGCACACATCCTGATGGTGGAGCGCGGGCCGTACGTTTCCTACGCCAACTGCGGGCTGCCCTACCACGTCGGCGTCGTCGTCGCGCGCGAGTCGAGCCTGCTGGTGGCCGATGAGCGGGTGTTCCGCGAGCAGTTCGCGATCGACCTGCGCCATCCGGCTGAGCTGGCCGTGGAGCAGGCGCCGGGCGTGGTCAACATCCCGCTGCCCCAGCTCCGCCAACGGCTGGCTGAGCTGCCGCGCGACCGCGAGATCCACGTCATCTGTCGCTCCGGCCAGCGCGCCTATTACGCTACCCGCATCCTTTTGCAGAGCGGGTTCAAGGCGCGCACCGTCGCCAGAGGGATGCTGTCGCGTACGAACCTCGTAGGCAGTCCGAACTAAACGGAGGTGAGAACTGACCCAGTATCGTCACAACCGGATCATCCAAGCGGCCAGACTTTGCTAGAACCAACCCGTCATCACCGCCGGCCCGATGACGAGCAGCCGAATGGGCGAACCAACGCAACAATGGCTAGGAAACCAAGACGAAGAGCAGCGATCGACCGTCTGCTCACCGGAAGCATCGAGAATCTCAAGAAAGGAACAAGCTATGTCCACAGAAAGAGTCTCCACCAAGGTACCATTGAACTGGAAAGAGGTGTGGTTCACCAACTGCCCGATGGTATCCGCCAACAACGTCGACCAGGAGCTGGGCTGGTGCCGTGAGGAGTTCAAGAAGATTGGCGTCGAGTACGCCTACTTCCGCCATGCACCCGAGAACAACTGGTATCCGCACTATGTCCACAACCTCGACAACCTGATCCGCTTCGGCGGCCTTTATCCCCCCATCCACGTTCACGCCGACATCCGCCGCACCCGGCTGCTGGGGGCAACCTGGGTCTACGAAGGCGGCTGTATGGCGGTGCGCGCCAGTGACAAGATTTTCCGGATGAAGGATCTGAAGGGCAAGAAGATCGGCATCTCGAAGAGCCTGAACACCATCAAGAACGACTGGTGGCGCATCCAGGAACACATGGGCATCGAGAACATGCTGATGCTGAACGACATGACCATGGACGACATCGAGCTCGTGGAGTTTCCGTACCCTGATGACTGGTATGACAAGCCCGAGATGCTGGTTCCGCCGATGAACAATCCGTCGGAGCTGTGGATGCGCCGCGACCACAAGCACGACCTGGCCTTTCGCCCGTTGGAGAATGCACTGTTGGGTGGCGCCGTTGATGCTATCTATACCCAAAGCAAGGTTTTCCAGCACTTGCAGGAGGCGACAGGCCAAATCGCGATGATCGAGGACCTGAGCCGCTATCCGGACTGGAGGGTGCAGGTTGCCAACACCCCCGCCGTCATCACCTGCACCGATGTGATGGCGGAGGAGCACCCCGAACTCGTTGTCGCGTATATGAAGGCCATGATCAAGGTCGGGCGCTGGGCCAACGAGCACAAGCGCGCCGCCGGAGCGATCCTCAACCGCCAGACCTTCTACCTGGATGCAGAGGATACCTACCAGGGCATCAAGCACGTTGACATGGTGCCGAGCCTGAGCGCCCAGAACCTGCAATGCATCAAGATCGGCAAGGACTTCATGTTCAGCCACGGCTACATCAAGAACGACTTCGATGTGGATGCGTGGGCGGCGCCGGAATTCCTGGAGCAGGCGGCCGAGGAAGTGCTGAAGGAGGAATGGCAGCGCCGGAGCTGGAGCAAGCTTCCTTCGGGAGGCGGGCTTGAGGTGGAAGGCACCCGGCTCGGGTAGTCTCAGTCCGCCAGCACCACTGACTGGCAGCCTGAACACGGGCGTCAGATGCGGCAGTTGCCGCATCTGACGCCAGGCTGAGAAAGCTGGAGGAAAACCGTGACCACACCGTATCAACTCGATACCATGATCAAAGTGGATGAAACCTTGTGCATCACCTGCGGCGCTTGCATCAGGGCATGTCCGGGCGGTTTGATCGTCAAGAAAGATTTTCCCGCCCCGATCGAAAACGGCTGGGATCTATGTATTGACTGCGGGCACTGCGTAGCGATCTGTCCGACCGGGGCGATGCATCAGCGCTCGATGGGGCCTGGCGATTGCGAAGAGATCGATATCCATTTGATCCCGAGGTGGGATCGAGTCAGGCAGTACTTGATCTCGCGACGCTCCATTCGCGGTTATATCCGGCGACCTATTGAACAAGAAAAAGTCTTGCAGTTGCTGGATGTGGCCCGCTATGCGCCGAACGGCGCGAACCGTCAGGTGATCCAGTGGGTAGTGGTCAACGATCCAGACAAGGTTCACCAGATGGCCGAGATGACCATCGACTGGATGAAGGCCGTGAAGGAAAAGGCCCCGGCCCTGTACGAGGAAGCCAACCTGGAGGTGTTTGTCTCTGCATGGGATGGCGGCCAGGATCGCATTTCCCGGGGCGCGCCGTGCATTCTCATGGCTTGCGCCCCTAAAGATGAAAGGACAGCCCCGCCGGCGGCAATGATCGCGGTGCACCAGATTCAACTGGCGGCGCCCGGCCTCGGCCTAGGGACCACTTTTACCGGCAGTATCAACACAGCTAGTCAAGGTTATCCGCCCCTGGTGGAGATGCTCGGGCTGCCGGAAGGCTATATTCCCCATGCAACGTGCGTGATCGGCTATCCGGCTGAGAAATACCAGCGGATTCCTGTGCGAAAGCCCGTCGACGTGACCTGGATCTGAGAGTTGTGTGCCTCGACCGGACGACATGAATGAGACATGTAGGAGAATAATATGACAGACAACGCCAATACGAAGATGCGGAGAATCGGTTACCGCCCACCCGAAAATGTCGCGGAGCCTGACCATCTCGTGCTTGTCGAGTACGTCTCCGGCGGGCGCGTGGCCATCATCACCCTTAACCGGCCGCATGCCGACAACGCGGTTACGACGGAACTGGCGGCCCAACTGATCGAGGTACTCGAGACCATCGCGGCCCGTCCTTCCGTGCGCGTCGCTATCCTGACCGGAGCCGGTGACCGAGCCTTCTCCGTGGGTGGTGACCTGTACCAGCGCAAGCAGATGACAAAAGAGGAATGGCTGCGCCAGCGCCAGGTCTTTGATCGCGTGCTCTACAACTTGCGCCAGCTACGCAGGCCGATCTTCACCGCAGTCCACGGGATGGCTTACGGCGGTGGCTGCGAGATGGCCATCAGCACGGACTTCATCATCGCATCCGAGGACGCCCGCTTCGGCCAGCCTGAAGCGATGGTCGGTTTGTCCGCCGGTGGCGGTTCGCCGGTCTTCCTGCCGCGCGTGCTCCCGCCGGGGAAGGCGATGCAGATGCTGATGACCGGGGAACCGATCACTGCCCAGGAGGCATACCGGCTGGGCATGGTCAATGAGATCCACCCCAAGGCTGAACTCATGCGCGCGGCGCTCAGTATTGCGGAAAAGATCGCGGACAACTCGCCGACGGCGGTGCAGTCGGTCAAGCGTGCTGTTCAGAATGGACAG
>JACSRL010000511.1 GCA_014879765.1 Anaerolinea sp.
TTCATGGCGCCATGACCTTGGTCTGCAAGACAAAAACCCGGTTTCTAATGCCAAGCCTGAGCAGTTACTCATTCTGAATACATCCGAATGAAAGGAACAACGATGAAACCTCATGGGATGTTGATCACACTTTTGCTCGCCCTCGGCCTGTTGGCTGCCTGCACGACGCCCCCTGTCCCGGAGACCAGCAGCGTCACCTTCGCTGATCCCTTCGCCTACTGCGCCGCCGTCGGCGTCATCGACGCGCCCGACGCCCGCTACACCGGCCAAGAGCCGCCGGCCGCGGTGGTGGCGGGACTGCGCGCGGCCCTGGACGCGCCGGCCGATGCGCCTGATGACTTTTTCAAGAATGGAACCTTCTGGCGTTGCGCCGATGGCCAGGTCAAGGCCTGCTTCGTCGGCGCCAACCTGCCCTGCCAGGAGAAAGCCGATCCCAGCGAGACCCCCAACGCCGGCGTCGTGGCCTTCTGCCAGGAGAACCCCAACGCCGAGGTGGTTCCGGCCGCGGCCGCCGGCCGCGCCACCCTGTTCGCCTGGAGCTGCAAAGAGGGCGCGGCGGTGCGGGGTGAACAGATTGCCCAGGCCGACGCTCAGGGCTTCATCGCCGACTTCTGGCACGTGATCGAGCCGGCGGCGGTCACCACGGCCACCGTGGCCCCGACCGCGGCTGTGACGACCACGGTGGCGCCGGCCGGCGCGTATAGCCCCCTGCCGGCCGACGACTGCACCGCGCTCCAAACCGCGGCCGCGAGCGCGCTGGGCGTCCCCTTCACCCTGGGCGAAGCGCCTTTCTTCGACTATCTCAGCCAGGAAGAGGGCGCCGGCTGCCAGTTGACGGCCAGCGGCACCGGCGCTGACTTCGCCGCCCCCTCGGCAGTTGTCGATGCGTTGCGAACGGCCTTCGTTGGCTGGAGCGAAGAGATGCAATACGCGGCCGATGGGCCGACCGGCTCGAATATCGGCCTGACGCGCGCTGACGCGTTGCTGCTGATCTCGGTCCAGTGGACGCCCGACCCGGCCGTCACCTGCCCCGACGATCAGCCGATCTCCGCCTGCGAGCTGACGCCAGAGCAGAAGCTCTACACGGTGGTTGTGCAGGCAGCGACGCGCTAAAATCGGCATCCGGCTTTGGTCTCACGCAAAGACGCCAAGACCGCGGAGGATCGTCTTTCCTATCGGGAGATGAGCACCTTGAGACAACGTCGCCTCCCCAAGAGTTCACCCGCGCAGCCGCTTGCCAGCGAGACGGAGTATCGCCGGCTGCTCGAGACCATGGCGCAGGGCGTGGTCTATCACGCCGCCGACGGTGCGATCATCGCCGCCAACCCGGCGGCCGGGCGACTGCTGGGTCTGACGCTGGACCAAATGCAGGGACGCACCTCCATGGATCCGCGCTGGCGCGCCATTCACGAGGACGGAACGCCCTTTCCAGGCGAGACGCATCCCGCCATGGTCGCCCTGCGCACCGGCCAGCCCGTCGATGATGTGGTCATGGGGGTCTTCAATCCTGCCATCGAGGCCTATCGCTGGCTCAGCGTCTCCGCGCGGCCGCAGTTCCAGCCGGACGCCGACAAGCCCCACCGGGTCTTCGCCACCTTCACCGACATCACCGAATATCAACTGACCAAAGAGCGCCTGCGGGTCAGCGAGGAGAAGTACCGCACGCTGACCGAGAGCATGAAGGACGTGGTGTGGACCCTCGATCCCTTCACGGGACGCTTCCTTTACGTCAGCCCCTCAGTCAAGGCGCTGCGCGGCTATACGGCCGAGGAGGTCATGGCGCAGCCGCTCACCGCGGTGCTGACCGAAGCCAGTCTGGAGTTCGCAACCAGTTTTCTGGCGCGCAGCATCGACACCCATCAGGCTGGCAGTTGGCCCACCGACACGTATGACATCCTCGAACTGGAGCAGATCTGCAAGGATGGTTCGACCGTCAGGACCGAAGCGATCACCCACTATGTGGTGGACCCCGCAACCGGCGCCGTGGTAGTTCACGGGGTGACGCGCGACGTCAGCGAGCGCAAGCGGCTTGAGAATGAGCTGCGCACCCGCTCCTCGCGCCTGGAGGCATTGATCGAGCAGGTGCCCGCCGGGGTGCTGGTGATGGATGAGCAGGGAAAGATCGTGCATCTCAATGCATCTGCGCGTCGCAGTCTCGCAGCGGTTATGCCGGCGGTAGAACTGGGTATGAACATCTGGTCCTATCTGCAACAGCTAAGGGACACCTACTACACAGACGATCAGCCGAGCATCGACCTGAGTCCCGGTGCGCCGCTGCCCAAAACATCCTCGATCGGCGTCAAACGAACGCTGCGCACCGGCCAGGTCGTCAGCCAGGATTATGTGCCGATCTTCGTCGACGATGAATTTCGCGGCGCGCTGTGGATGTACCGTGACATCACCGAGCAGGCGCGCTACCAGGCCAGCCTGGAAGAGGCCCGCGCCGCGGCCGAGGCAGCCACCATCGCCAAAAGTGAGTTCCTGGCCAACATGAGCCACGAGATCCGCACCCCCATGAACAGCGTGATCGGCATGACCGGGCTGCTGCTGGATACCGACCTGGATGCGGAGCAGCGGCACTATGCCGAGGCGGTGCGCAGCAGCGGTGAGATCCTGTTGGCTCTGATCAACGATATCCTCGACCTCTCCAAGATCGAGGCGGGCATGCTGGTGCTGGAGACCGTGGATTTCGACCTGCGCGAGCTGCTGGACGACTTCGCACCGGCGCTGGCCGTGCGCGCCCACAGCCAGGGGTTGGAGTTCATCTGCGCGGCCGCGCCTGATGTGCCAGCCCACCTGCGGGGCGATCCCGGCCGCCTGCGCCAGATCCTGAACAACCTGGCCGGCAACGCCATCAAATTCACCCCGCGGGGCGAGGTCGCGGTGCTGGCCAGCCTGGCAGGGCAGAGCGACGACGCGGTTACCCTGCACTTCAGCGTGCAGGACACCGGCATCGGCGTCACGCCAGAACAGCAGATGAAGCTGTTCGACAAGTTCAACCAGGCCGACGCATCGACGAGCCGGCGCTACGGCGGTACCGGCCTGGGCCTGGCCATCGCCAAGCAGTTGGCCGAGGCGATGGGCGGCGCGATCGGCGTGAACAGCATCCCTGGCGTAGGTTCGGAGTTCTGGTTCACGGTGCAACTGGAAAGATCCGACCGGTCTGAGGCCGCCCTGCACGGCAATGCCCGTATCGCCGGCACGCGCGTCCTCGTGGTGGACGACAACGCCACCAACCGGGAGGTGCTGCTGGCCCAGTTGGCATCGTGGGGCGCGCGCGTGGAGACGGCCGAGGATGGCCCGGCCGGCCTGCTGACGCTGGCCCGGGCCCGGGCCGCCGGCGATCCTTTCCAGGTGGCGCTGCTGGATGGACAGATGCCCGGCATGGATGGCCTCGCCCTGGCCAGGGCGATCAAGAACGACGCCGCGCTACACGAGACGCCCGTGATCTTGTTGCCCTCGCTGGGCGAGCGAGGCGGCGAGGCGGCGCTGAGCCAGCCGGGCATTGCCGCCACCCTGCTCAAACCGGTTCGCTCCGCCGAGCTGCTGGACAAGCTGGCCGAAGTGCTCGGAGCGCCGCGGCCTGCTGCCAGCCGTCGGGCCTCGCCTGCGAATGTCGAGCGATCAGGGGCGTCAGCCCCGCCGATGCGGCTGGCCGGCCGCGTCTTGTTGGTCGAGGACAACATCCCCAACCAGCAGGTTGCCCTTGGCCTGCTGCGCAAGCTGGGGCTGAACGCGGATGCCGCCGCCAACGGGCAGGAGGCGCTGGCTGCCCTGCGCAGCGTGCCCTACGATGTGGTGCTGATGGACGTGGAGATGCCAGAGATGGATGGGCTGACCGCCACCGGTCTCATCCGCCATGCGAGCTCAGAGGTGCTAAACCGTCACATTCCGATCGTTGCCGTGACCGCGCACGCGCTGGCCAGCGACCGGGATCGTTGCCTGGCGGCCGGCATGAACGACTACATCACCAAGCCGCTGTCACGCCCGGTGTTGCTGGAAACGCTGGCCCGCTGGCTGCCCCAGCCGGCTGCGCCGGCGCCCCCGGTTGTCCCCGTGGCGGAGCCGGAACTCCCCGTCTTCGACCAGGCCGGTCTGGAGGATCGCCTGGGAGATGTCAAAATCGCCGCGATTGCCGTCGCAGCCTATCTGGACGATTTCCCCAAACAACTCGCGGCGTTGCATGATGCGCTGGCGGGCGGAGACGCCGCGGTCATCAGAGGCCAGGCGCATGCGCTGCGCGGCGCGGCCGCCACGGTAGGCGGCGAACGGGTGCGCCAGGTGGCCGCGCGGATGGAGGAAGCCAGCCGGGCAGGCGACATCGCCGCTGCCGCCGCTTGCCTGGCTGAGCTCGATGAGGAAGTTGGGCAACTGCAGGCCGCCCTCGCGCGCAGCAGTGAAGCCTATGCCAAGGCCTCAGACCACGCAGCCATCGTCTGACAGCATTCTGCCCACCTCACAGCGACGGCCCTGAAGTTACCCATCCTTCATCCTTCATCCTTCATCCTTCATCCTTCGCCCCCGCCTACACCGGCGGCTGGAAGGCGATGATGGTCTTCGTGCCGTAGTAGAAGGCGATGAGGCCGATGACGATGGCCGCGCCGGCGAAGGCGCGCTTGAGGCGGCTGAAGCGCTGCACGTCGGTCAGCACCACCCAAGCGCCGGCCAGCGCGTGCATCAACACGAAGAAGAGAAAGACGATGTCGATGGCCTTCCACAGGGGATCGGCCATGCGGATGATGATCTGATCGAAGTCGATATGGAAGGGGGGATAGTGTACCACGATCATGTGGATGGTCAGAAAGACCACCAATGCGATGGCGCTGATCCGTTGCATCTGAAAGACACGCATAATTGCCTCCATTTCAGCCTAGGACTGTCAGTCCTGAGCGCTATTTCCCTTCCAACATAAAGCGGATGATCGGCACGCCGCCGGCGATCACCAACAGCGTCGATACCGCCAGCACCGCGTAGAACATGCTCTTGCGATACTCGGTGATGCCGGTGTAGTGTACCACGATGATGCGGATGCCGTCGATCGCGTGGTAGACCACGGCCGCCAGCAGCGCCACCTCCAGCAGCTTGAAGAGCGGCTGCTGCACGAAGGCCAGGCGAGCGTCGAAGGCCTCTGGTCCGGCATTGACCGAGCCGATCACCCACAGGTGCATGAACAGATAAACCACCAGCGCCACACCGGTCAGACGCCGCAGGGCAAAGCTGATAAAACCGCTGCTCGTGTACATGAAAACGCTCCTTTACGACGCGTTGCGAAAACTCCAAATTGCGTCTATACCACCCGGCGGGCTCGGTCAGGAGACCGGCCCGAGCAAGCGCTCAGCGCGCCGGGATCGGCTCGTCCAGATGCTTCTGGCGCTCGATCCGGGCCTGCTCAAAGGCCTCGCGCTTCTGCGCCAGCTTGCGCAGCGTCTCGATGGCCAGGGTGGGGTTGAGATTCTTGGGGCAGGCGTCGATGCAGTTGAAGATGGTGCGGCAGCGATAGACGCCATCCGTGCCATCCAGATCGGCCAACCGCTCGCCGGGGATGCTGTCGCGCGGGTCCATCACCCGCAGAAAAGCCTTCAGCAGCGCATGGGGGCCGATATATTCCTTGGTCAGCCCGACGATCTGGCAGGAGGAGTAGCAGGCCCCGCACATGATGCAGGTTTCGGCGTTGTTGAGCGCCGCCACCTCCTCGGGGCTCATGCGGAACTCCTTCTCCGGCGCGTCCTCCGGCGGCGTCAGCCAGGGCTTGACCCGCAGATATTGCTCCCAGAAGCTGGAGCGATCCACCACCAGATCCTTGAGGATGGGCAGGTAGGGCAGCGGGCGGATGGTGATGCGGCCGTGGCGGTCCAGCCGCTCCTTCAGCGGCGCGTTGCAGACCAGCTCGTTCTTGCCGTTGACGTGCATGGCGCAACTGCCGCAGATGGCATGGCGACAGGAGCGGCGAAAGGTGAGGCTGCCATCCTGGTGGGTCTTGATCTCATGCAGCGCGTCCAACACCGTGGTGCCGGGCTTCAGCTCGACCTCGAACTCCTGCATATGCGGCTTGGCGTCGGTTTCCGGGTTGAAACGCTGGATGCGGACGATGGCAGTGGGATGTGTGCTGTTGTTACCCATGCTCGAACTCCATTTCGGCTCACTAATACTTCCGCTCCTGCGGCGGATACTTGTCGTAGTCGATGGTGACCGGCTTGAAGCTCAGCCGCGGGCCGTCGGCGTCCTGCTTGTGTGCGACCGTATGCACCAACCAGTTCTCGTCGTCCCGCTGCGGGAAATCGGTGCGGCTGTGCGCGCCGCGGCTTTCCTGGCGCGCCAGCGCGCCGGCTACGATCACCTCGCTGAAGGTCAGCATGTGGTCGGTCTCCAGCGTGGCCAGCAGGTCGGTGTTGAAGCGGCTGCTTTTGTCCATGGTGCGGGCGTTCTTGAAGCGCGTTTGCAGCGCCTTGATTTCCTGCATGGCCTGCTGCAAGCGCGTCTCGTCGCGGAAGATGCCGCAGTTGTTGGTCATGGTGGTCTTCAGATCCTGCGCCACATCCTCCACCAGCTCCGTGCCGGGGTTGTCCAGCAGCGCCTGGACGCGCGCGCGGCTGCGCTGCGCCGGATCGCCTGGCACAGGCTGCAAGGCCGCGCCGCTCTGAACGAAGCGGGCCATGGCATAGCCGGCGCGGCGGCCAAAGACCGATGCGTCCAGCAGGCTGTTGGTGCCCAGACGGTTGGCGCCATGCACGCTGATGCAGGCGGCCTCGCCCGCGGCGTAGAAGCCGACCACCGGCGTGCCATCCCCATCGGCGATGACCTGGCCGTCGGCGTCGGCCGCGATGCCGCCCATGCTGTAGTGGGCCGTGGGCTGGATCGGCACCAGGCCCTCGATGGGGTCCACCCCCACGAAGTCGATGGCGATCTCCCGCACCTGCGGCAGACGCTGCATGATCTTCTCACGGCCCAGGTGGCGCAGGTCCAGCCAGATGCCCTGGCCGTCAGCCTCCACGCCGCGGCCCTGGTCGATCTCCCGCTGCTCCGAGCGGCTGACCAGATCGCGCGGGGCCAGCTCCATCTTGTCCTTGGCGTAGCGCTCCATGAAGCGCTCGTTCTTGCTGTTGAGCAGATAGCCCCCCTCGCCGCGGCAGGCCTCGCTCATCAGAATGCCATGCTTGTACAGCCCGGTGGGGTGGAACTGCACGAATTCCATGTCCATCAGCGGGATGCCGGCGTTGTAGGCGATGGCCACGCCGTCCCCCGTGTTGGCAAAGGCGTTGGAGGTGATCTTGTAGGCCCGGCCATAGCCGCCGGTGCCGAACAGCACCGCCTTGGCCCGCATGGTGTAGATCTTGCCGCTCAGCACATCCATGGCCACCACGCCGCGGCAGACGTTGTCCTCCACGATCAGGTCCATGCAGTACCATTCGCTGTAGAACTTGACCTTGTGGCGCAGCGCCTGCTCGTGGATGGTGTGCAGCAGCACGTGGCCGGTCCAGTCGGCCGCGTAGTTGGCGCGCGGGGTGCTGTGGCCGCCGAAGCGGCGCTGGGCGATGCGGCCATCGGGCGTGCGGCTGAAGACGCAGCCCATGCGCTCATATTCGTAGAGCACATCGATGGCCTCGCGACACATGATCTCGATGGCGTCCTGGTCGCCCAGCCAGTCTGAGCCCTTGATGGTGTCGAAGACGTGCAGATCGACGCTGTCGATGGGCGCTTCGCCCGCGGGAATCTGCTCCAGCGGGCCGTCGGGTCCCGTGCCGGCCACCGGGCGCACATTGTTCAGCGCGCCGGCGATGCCGCCCTGGGCCGCGCCGCTGTGGGAGCGCAGCGGGTGGATCTTGGACAGCACCGCCACATCCCGCACCCCCTCCTTGGCCGCCACCATGGCCGCCCAACTGCCAGCCAGGCCGGCGCCGACGATCAGGATGTCATGGACGATGATTTCGGTCTCTGGCATCATTTTGCTCCTGGCGCAACTCTGCGCAGTGATCGTGACAAGAATTAGTGAACACTTGCACGATTATAGCAGTTTTGCGGCCGGGAGGCTATGACGCAGATCATATT
>JACSRL010000530.1 GCA_014879765.1 Anaerolinea sp.
CCCGGGGCGATCCTGGCGGCCCTGCTCAGCCTGGTGCTGGCGCTGAACGGCTGGACGGCCAGCCGCATGTGGTTCTACTACCTGCTCAGCGCGACCGCCTTCCTGATCGGCCTGCAGTTCCTGATCTCCTGGATCCTGATGCGCGTGCTGGAGGAGTTGAGCCAGCGGGACGCGCTGGCAGCGACGGATTTGGGGGGAGGGAATTGACAATTGACAATTGACAATTGACAATTGACAATTGATTCGAGGCCCGGTCACACTTGGAGCACAACTAATGAATAACACCAATGGCATTGAACCAAACGGACGAGACGAACAACTGAAGCGCAACCTGGGCACGCGGCGGGTGCCGGCGCTGCGGCCGGCCAGCTTTCCCGACGCGGGCGCGGCGGTGCAGACGCTGACCTCCTCCACGCGGCCGGCCGGCAGCGTGGACCTGCTGCTGGTCAACCCCCCCTCGCCCGACGGCGGCATCTGGATCCGCAGCCAGCACCGGGTCGGCCGGCGCAGCCGCGAGAACATGATCTGGCCGCAGGTCAGCCTGGCGCAGTTGGCCAGCCTGCTGGTCCCCGAATACACCGTCGAGATCGTGGACGCGATCGCCAGCCGCATGAGCTGGCCGGAGTTCGAGCGCCTGCTGGAGGAGAAGCGGCCGCGCTACTACCTGACCCAGGTGACCGCGCCCACGCTGCGCAACGACATGTACGGCGTCTTCCTGGCCAAGTCGCTGGGCGCGCAGACGCTGGCCTTCGGCACCCACGTCACCCCCATGACGCTGGAGACCATGCGCCCCTTCCCCAGCCTGGATTTCGTGCTGCGCGGCGAGCCGGAGGCCACCCTGCGCGAGCTGCTGGATCACCTGGAGGGCAAGAGCCCCTCGGATCCGCGGGTCGCCAGGCTGGTGGCGGACACGCGGCTGGGGATGCCGGGGCGGAAGGTGAACAGTGAACGGTCAACGGTGAACGGTGAACAGTCAACCGATCACCGAATACCGATCACCGATCACCGCTTCCTCCCCTACTTCGCGCCGTCTACGGTGGAGCGTGTGGATGCGGCGACGCTGGCGGCGGCTGAGGCGTCGCCGCTGGCGGCCATTCCCGGGCTGGCCTGGCGCTGCCGGGATGAGATCATCATCAACCGTGACCGGCCCTTCTTCCCCAGCCTGGACGATCTGCCCATGCCGCTGCACCATCTGCTGCCGCTGGACAAACAGCGCATGCCGATGATCAAGGGGCCTTTCACCTTCATCGTCACCAGCCGCGGCTGCCCGGCCGGCTGCAAATACTGCATCAAGCACGTCTCCTACCAGAACAGCGTGCGGCTGCGCGCGCCGGAGCTGATCTTCGAAGAGCTAAAGCTGCTGGCCGAGCTGGGGGTACACAACGTTCACATGTACGCCGACCTGTTCACCGTCAACCGCCAGCAGGTGGTGGCGCTCTGCCAGTTGATCATCGCCCACGGGCTGAAGGTCCACTGGACCTGCAACAGCCGCGTCGACTATGTGGACGAGGAGATGCTCAGTTTGATGGGCCAGGCCGGCTGCTATCTGATCTCCTGGGGGATCGAAAGCGCCAACGAGCAGATTCTCAAGCGGGCGCACAAGGGCTATCGCATGGAGCAGGCCCCGCTGGCGCTGACCTGGGCGCACAACGCCGGCATCAAGAACTGGGGCTATTTCATCATCGGCCTGCCGGGCGAGAGCGAAGAGACGATCCAGGAGACCATCGCCTTCAGCAAGAGCCTGCCGCTGGACATCGCCCTCTTCCACATCGCCGCACCCTATCCCGGCACCCCCTTCTTCTACGAGGTGGTGGAGAACAACTGGTTCCGCCCCGGCACCAAGTGGGAGGAGGTGGACATGGACCAGTCCACGGTGCTGGACTACGGCAATCTGTCGGCCGAGCGGCTGGAGTACTGGCAGAAGCGGGCGACGCGCGAGTGGTCCTTCCGCCCCGGCCCGATGCTGACCTTTGCCAAGAGCCTGAACACCTGGGAAGGCTTCAAGAGCGCGGTCAGCGTCGGCGTGCAGACGCTGAAATTCGTGGCCAGTTGAGCGCCGCCTGTGGCCCCCGAAACCCTCGCCCAGCTCACCAGCCCGCCGCGCCGCCGGCGCAAGGAGGCCGCGCCGCGCGCGGCCTCGCTCGGCGCGGCCCTGCCGGCCGCGCTGCTCTTCGCCGCGGCCGGGCTGTGGTATCTGCGGCCGGCGCTGGGGCCGTGGCCGCTGGCGCTGGTGGGCCTGGCCGGGCTGCTGCGCTGGGCGCAGACCGGCGCCTGGTTTCCCCGCAGCGCCTTCGATGGCCCGCTGGCGCTCTTCTTGCTGGCCGCGGCGGCCGGCGCCAGCATCTCCATCGACCGCGCCGCGGCCTGGGGCAGCACCTTTTTCGTCTACCTCGGCGCGGTGGTGGTCTATTACGCGGTGCTGACCACGCCGGAGCGGGTCAGGCTGGGCGGGCTGCGCGCGGCGCCGCTGCCCCTGCTGCTCCTGTTGCTGCCCAGCCTGGCCGCGGCCTATTTTCTGCTGACCAACGACTGGCAGGCCTGGCAGGAGAAGACGAGCTGGCTGGGGCCGGCGCTGGGGCTGTTGGCCCGCCTGCGCCAGCCCGCGCCGGGGCATCTGCTGCACCCCAACATGGCGGGCGGGCTGCTGGCCGCGCTGTTGCCCCTGCAACTGGGCGCGCTGCGCTGGCGGCAAAGCCGCTGGCCGCTGCGCAGCGCGGGCCTGGCGCTGCTGGCGCTGACGCTGCTGGGGCTGCTGGCCAGCAGCTCACGCGGGGCCTGGCTGGCGCTGCTGGCCACGGCCGGGCTTTGGCTGCTGTGGCGTCTGGCCGGCCGGCTGCTGGAGACGCTGGGCCGGCCGGCCCGCGGCGGGAGCTGGCGCAGGCTGGCGTGATCCTGGCGCTGCTGCTGGCCGCGGCCGGGCTGGCCGGGCTGGCGCTGGCGCTGGCGCCGGGGGGCGAGCGGCTGCTGGCCGCGGCCAGCGCCAGCCGCCTGGCGCTGTGGCGCGACACGCTGGACCTGGTGCGCGACACGCCGCTGACCGGCCTGGGCTTCGAGGCCTTCCAGATGGCCTACGTCTCCTACGGGCTGCTGCTGCACGTGGGTTTCCAGCCGCACAGCCACAATCTGCTGCTGGAGATCTGGCTGCGCCAGGGCGCGCTGGGGCTGTTGGCCGTGGCCTGGCTGGCGTTGAACGTGCTGCGGCTGCGCCATTCCCCCTCCTGGTGGCGGCCCTGGGCGCTGGCCAGCCTGGCGGTGATCGCGCTGCACGGCGCGGTGGATATCCCGCTCTACGGCGGCCGCGGCCTGATGGTGGCCTTTATTCCGCTGGCGCTGCTGGCGCGCGGGCCGGCCGGCGCGCCGCTGCGCCTGGCGCGGCGGCCGGGGCTGGCGCTGGCCGCCGCGGCCGCGCTGGTGGCGGCCAGCGCGCTGCTGGCCTTCACGCCGGCCGGCCGGGCGACGGTGCAGGCCAATCTGGGCGCGCTGGCGCAGACGCGGGCTGAGCTGGCGCGCTATCGCTGGCCAGAATGGCCGCTGCAAGATGAGCTGCGGCGCAGCGGCGCGGTGAACCTGGCCCCCAGCCTGGCGCGCTATCAGGCCGCACTGGCGGAGAACCCGGCCAACGCCGCCGCCAACCGCCGCCTGGGGCAGATCGAGCTGAGCCTGGGCCAGTATGCCGCGGCGCGCCAGCACCTGGAGACAGCGTACGCCGTCGATCCTGGCCACCGCGGCGGCCGCCAACTGCTGGCCGAGAGCTACGCCATCGCCGGCGAGGTGGAGCAGGCGGCCAGCCTGCTGGCCATCACCGACGTGAGCCTGCGCCAGATCGACCTGCGCACCTACTGGTATGAGCACATCGGCGAGGCGCCGCGGGCCCAGGGGCTGCGGCAGGCGCTGGAGCTGGCCGGCCAGCCCGCCGCCCATGCGCCGGCCGCGCGCCCATGAGCTGGGCGGCCCCCGGTCAACGCTGCTGAAACGAGGCTGAACGCATGACGCAGACATCCACACCCGAAACGCCCCCCACGGTGGTGATCCAGGCCACGCGCGGCCTCTCTGCGCTGCATCTGGGCGCGCTGTGGGAGTACCGCGAGCTGCTCTACTTCATGGTCTGGCGCGATGTCAAGGTGCGCTACAAGCAGACCGCGCTGGGGGTGATCTGGGTGCTCTTGCAGCCGCTGCTGAGCACGCTGGTCTTCACGGTGATCTTCGGCCTGCTGCTGGAGGTGCCCTCCAACGGCCTGCCCTATCCCATCTTTGCCTATGCCGGGCTGCTGCCCTGGCAGTATTTCGCCGGCTCGCTGACCCGCACCAGCACCAATCTGGTGGACAACGCCAATCTGATCACCAAGGTCTACTTTCCGCGGCTGACCATCCCGCTGAGCGGCGTGCTGTCGGGGCTGGTGGACTTCGCGGTGGGCTTTGTGCTGCTGGCCGCGCTGATGGTGGTCTACCGCGTGCCGCTGACTCCGGCGGTGTTGTTTTTGCCCTTTTTCCTCTTGTTGGCTATGATAACCGCGCTGGGCTTTGGCCTGTGGCTGTCAGCCTTGAACGTGCGCTACCGGGACATCAAACAGTTGGTGCCCTTCATCGTCCAGCTTTGGATGTACCTGACGCCGGTGATCTGGCCGGTGACCATCATTCCCGAGCCGTTGCGGCCGCTGTTGGCCCTGAACCCCATGACGGGGGTGGTGAGCGGGTTTCGCTGGGCGCTGCTAGGCGACGCCAGCGCAGTGACGGGCATGCAGGCGCCGGTGGCGCTCTTCATTCTTTCGGTGCTGATTGCGGTGGGCGTGCTGGTCAGCGGGCTCTTCTTCTTCCGCAGCACCGAGCGGACCTTTGCCGACATCATCTGATCGCAGCGGATCAGGGAACAAATCGCCGGTTCGTCGTAGCCTCTGCTCCGGCCGGCGCAGAACAGGCAAGCGCCGCCCCACCTCAGGTGGGCGCGGCCGGCGGCGCCTGCCCGCAGCCCTGGCCACCACGCCGCAGGCACTCAGAAACCGGGTTTTTCTCGTGCGGCCATGATTTTCGTCTGCGCACCTGGAGGTCAAACATGCCTGAAGTATCCCGTTTCTTTGGCATTATCATCACCATGAACTACAATGATCATGCGCCGCCCCATTTTCACGTGCGCTACGGCGAGCAGAAGGCGTTGATCGGCATTCAATCGTTGACCCTTCTACAGGGGCGATTATCGCCGCGGGTTTTTGGTCTCGTGATGGAATGGGCTTCGGTACACCAGTTCGAGTTGATGCGCAACTGGGATCGAGCACGCCGGCAAGCTGAACTGGCCCAAATCAAACCGCTGGAGTAAAGTTATGTTGAAAGACGTGATTGCTGTGACCGTCCTGGATAACTACGAGCTTGATCTGCGCTTCGAAGATGGCGTGCGAGGCGCTGTAGACGTCGCCAGCCTGGTTTCATTTACTGGTGTGTTTGCACCCTTGCAGTCTCGTGATTACTTTCGAAGTGTACGCGTCGACCGAGAGCTGGGCACCATCTGCTGGCCCAACGGCGCAGATCTCGACCCCGACGTGCTCTATTCACTGGTCAGCGGCGAACCAATCCTCCTGGCAGAAGCTGAGGCCATGGCGGTTGCCTGACCATACTGGCCAATAGCGCCAAAGTCATCGTATTAAGGGCGGGCCACCTGGGCGCGTTGCAGCAGCGCCACGACACCCTGCGCGACGCACTGACGGGCTTTGTGCCGCGAATTGCACGAATTTCGCGAAGATCAGAAGATAATTCGCCTAATTCGCGAAATTCGCGGCAAGCTTCCGGCTCCGACGAGCTCTGGGCCCTGAAGGATGTCTCCTTCAAGATCAAAGGTGATTCCATTGAGGAACGATTTATGACCGAAACACCGTCGATATCAGAGGCCGCCGTCGCCTATGGCACTGCGGTCGCCGACTTGCAACAGCCACTCATCTTGCAGCAGCAAGGCCAGCCGCTGGCGGTTATGGTCTCCTTTGAGGAATACCAGCATTGGCGCGCACTGGCTGCTGACGAGGCGCAGCGTCGATCCACAGGCTGGAGATCACTTGAGGAGTTACTCACAGAACTGCATCGACGCCCCAGCGACTACACAGCCGAGCAAATCGAGGCGGAAATCAGCGCTGCACGGGCAGAAGTCAGAAAGGCACACGATGACCGTCGCCGTGGTCATTGATACCAACGTTTGGGTCTCAGCATTCTTAAACCCTGACGGTTTCCCGGCGCGTTTGATTCTGGCCGGCAAGACCGGCAATTTTTCGATAATCAGCTCATTGCCGTTGGTGGACGAGCTGCAAGAAGTCCTGTTGAGACCCAGGATCATGAAGATACGTCGCGCGACGCTGACCGATGTTGAGGTCTTTATGACCGGCGTTGTCGCAGTGGTGCAATTGGTTCCGGTTTCAGGTGACCTGAGCCTTTGCCGTGACCCAGATGACGACATCATCCTGGAGACGGCAATCCGAGGACGTGCAACCTATGTGGTGAGTCGGGACGAGGACGTGACCCGTGACCTGGACCTGATTCATGTTCTGCGCGAGCGGGGGATCGAAATCATCACAGTGCAACGCTTGATCGATCGCCTGCAATTGGATGTTGCCTAGACAAGACCCCATGACCGACATCGCCATCCGCGTTGACAACCTATCCAAGCTCTGCCCCGCGCGGTCGCTTAGGGCGGGCCACCTGGGCGCGTTGCAGCAACGCCACGACACCCTGCGCGACGCGCTGACGGGGATCAGGCCGCGAATTACGCGAATTTCGCGAAGATCAGAAGATGATTCGCCGAATTCGCGCGATTCGCGGCAAGCTTCCGGCTCCGACGATCTCTGGACGCTGAAGAACTTGCCGCGAATTGCGCGAAGATCAGAAGATAATTCGCCTAATTCGCGCAATTCGCGGCAAGCCTCCGGCTCCGACGATCTCTGGACGCTGAAGAACTTGCCGCGAATTGCGTGAAGATCAGAAGATAATTCGCCTAATTCGCGAAATTCGCGGCAAGCTTCCGGCCCCGACGAGCTCTGGGCCCTGAAGGATGTCTCCTTCGAGGTCCAGCGCGGCGAGGTAGTGGGCACACCTGCACTTGCGTCAGATGCAAGTGTCATTGGCCGCAAGGGCGCCGGCAAGAGCACCCTGCTGAAGATCCTCTCGCGCATCACCGAACCCACCGGCGGCCAGGCCAAGACCTGCGGCGGCAGGGTTAGCACCCTGCTGCAGTGGCAATTGAACAGTTTCAGTAGAAGCGCCGATCGTGGTAAACTATCGATGCATTCGCAGTTGGCGAGTTGGCAGATTTATGGAAACAAACACTGACGCTGAGTTGGATGTCGCCCAGGTTGTGGCTTTCTGGATGACAGAGGCCGAGGAGGCATTGGAAGTAGCAGATCATTTGGTAGCGAAGGCTGACTATTCCTATGCACTCTTTTTTGGCCACCTTGCCAAGGAGTTGATGCAATGGCTGAGATCTCAGTTGCCGTTCAGCGCAGCGTAAGAGAATTCCTGGCAGCAGTCCGTAAGGAGCGGCGCATCACTGCGGCCTACATCTATGGCTCCGAGGCCCGCGGACAAGCCGGTCCGTGGAGCGATATTGATGTAGCTGTTATCTCTCCTGATTTTACCGATGATCTGTTTGCTGCTCAGCTTGACCTGATGAAACTTGCCGCCAAGATGGACGAGCGCATCGAACCGCGCGCTTTCACGCCAGATAGCTTCAATCTCAACAATCCACTGGCCAGCGTGATCCGGGATACGGGTATTCGGGTCGTCTGAGGAGTTCCGGGACTTAGGCAGTCGTACCATCGAGCGACTGGGCACAGGGTACAGCGCATCGTGATCTATCCAGCCTGCTGAAGAAGAGCCTGATCCGGCGAGAGGGCAAGGGCCGGAGCACCCATTATCTCCTTGCCATCTGATAACTGTCTGATGATTGACATCGTCTGTTGGCTCAATCAAGGCCAATCGTTGACCGATTAGTACTGTCATGACCGACATCGCCATCCGCGTCGACAACCTATCCAAGCTCTACCCCGCGCGGTCGCTTAGGGCGGG
>JACSRL010000518.1 GCA_014879765.1 Anaerolinea sp.
GACTTCGGACGGCAAAGCCGGCCGGTTCGCATCTGAGGATGCGAACTCCGCAAAGCGAGATTGACCGCCTCAGACTTCGGACGGCAAAGCCGGCCGGTTGAAGCTGTGCCAGGTTCTCTCCGGCAAAGGGCTTCGCTCGCCAGACTCGGCCGGCGCCGCACCGCCCGAAGTCTCGTCGGTTCTCGGTTCATTGGCGCCAGGCACTTGAATCTGCATTTGCAACAGCGTCGCTGGAGAGAGTTCCAGCCAGTTGATCGCATCAAAATTCCCGGCGCCTCAGCAGTTACGACAAATCAACATCACAGGACAACGCCTCGGTGGAGGCAGCAGGTTCAGCACCAGGAGTGCGCAGAAGGCATGAAGAACGAATTGATCATGGCCATCAACAACATCTGTGTCGAGCGCGAGCTCGAGCCGCAGGTCGTGTTCGAAGCCATCGAGTCTGCCCTTGTGTCTGCCCATCGCAAACGCTTTGGGACGGGGACCAACGTTCGCGCCCAGGTCGATCAACGAACGGGCGAGATGAAGATCTTCATCGAAAAAGAGGTGGTCGAGGATGTCCAAGACGACTCGATGCAGATTTCGCTGGCCAAGGCCCGCGCCATCCAGACCACATCGGAGCTGGGGGACACTGTCCTGGTGGAGAACACGCCCAAGACCTTTGGCCGCATCGCTGCCCAGACGGCCAAGCAGGTCATCTTGCAGCGCATCCGCGAGGCCGAGCGCGACGCGATCTATCAGCGTTACCAGACGCGGGTGGGCGAGATCGTACACTGCACCATCCGCAGCGTGGACTATGCCAGCGGCGCGGTGACCTGCACCATCGACGGCAAGGCGGAGGCGCTGCTGGCCAAGGATGACCAGATCCCCACCGAGCGTTACCGCCCCAACAACAAGCTGCGCTGCTTTTTGGTGGATGTGGAGCGCGGCGCGCGCGGGCCGGCCATTCGCCTGTCGCGCACCCATCGCGGGCTCCTGCGCCGCCTGCTGGAGCAGGAAGTGCCGGAGATCTACAACGGCACGGTGGAGATCAAGAGCATCGCGCGCGAGCCCGGCCAGCGTTCCAAGGTGGCCGTGGCAGCCCTGCAGCCAGGCATCGACCCGGTGGGCTCGTGCGTCGGCATGCGCGGCGTGCGCATCCAGGCCATTGTCAACGAGCTGAACGGCGAGAAGATCGACGTCATCGAGTGGAACCCCGACGCGGCGCAGTTCATCGCCAGCGCGCTCAGCCCGGCCAAGGTCACCACGGTGATCCTCGACGATACGGTGGACAACCGCACGGCCATCGTGGTGGTGCCCGACAAGCAGCTTTCTCTGGCCATCGGCAAGGAGGGCCAGAACGCCCGCCTGAGCGCCAAGCTGACCGGCTGGCGCATCGACATCAAGAACGAGGCCGAGGCTGAGAGCGAAGGCCTGGAAGAGTTCGCCCGCGAGTTGACAGCCAAGCGCGCCCGTCTGGCGCTGGCCCGCACCCGCGCCGACTCTGGAGACATTCTGTCGGTGGCCGAGCAACTGCTCAGCGACGAGGTGGGCGCCATCACGGCGGAGACCGTGGACGCGCCTGAGTTGGCCGTTGCAGCCCAGGAGGCCGCGGTCGAAGGCGAGTACGAGGACGAGTACGACGCCGAGTATGACGATGAATACGGCGACGAGTATGACGAGGCCTATGAAGGCGAAGCCGCGCCAGTGGAAGGCGAGGCCGTCGCTGCGGTCGATGGCGAGGCGGCTGGTGAGGTGTATGACGAGTACGACGAGTACGCAGAGTACGAGGAAGGCGCCGAATACGACGAGTACGCCGACTACGACGAATACGCCGACTACGAAGGACTGGACGAATTCACGGAAAGCGATTTCGAACAGTACACGCAGGAAGCGGAGCCGGAAGCAGAAGACTCCGCAGCCGCCAAGGGCAAAACCAAGAAGGCTGGCAAGGCCAAGGACAAAAGCCGCACGACGACCGCCGCAACGACTCCGGACAAGCGGCGCAAGCGTGGGCGCGCCGACTGGTTAAGCTACGAAGAAGAATAATCCGTGGCCCATGTGACACAGCCTGTGCGCCGCCGCCATATTCCGCAGCGCAGTTGCATCGCCTGCCGGCGGACTGACAGCAAACGCGCGTTGATACGCATCGTGCGCACCGCTCAGCAGGGTGTGCAGATCGACCCGACCGGCAAACTGGCCGGTCGGGGCGCCTATCTTTGCCAGAGCCAGCCCTGCTGGCAGAAGGCCATCAAGAGCTCGGCGCTGAACCGGGCGCTCAAAACGACCTTGACCGTCGACGAACTGGCTGCGCTGCGAGCCTTCGCAGCCAGCCTACCCGAAGCCCTGGAGAGCGACGGTGATGAACCGGTGCTGCCAGGCTGACCTTTGATGGAAGAAACAGACATGGGCGTGGCGCCACGCGAGCACGTCAGGTGGACGTGGAAACGGACAACGCACACAAGGAGGAGCGCGCTTATGCACGCTTAGGTGACTTAACCCACCTTCCCTCCCGCTCCGTTCCCCGCTTTTCCCGTCCCCGGGGGTGCTCACCTGCGATCTGATCCGCACCACAACCCTAGATCTGCGCCGATTGAAACGCCGCCTGCTCTGGCCGGCGGTATTCGAGCACGCCGCCGGCCCGGCCAGGCGCGTGGCAATTCCCGCAGGGCCGCGCGCCAGCGTGCGGAGAGGTGAACGAGATGACAGAACAGACCAAAACCGTTAGCGAGCAAGAGAACGCTCAAAATTCGTTGCAACAGCCCTCCGGGGAGGGCCGACCGCGGCCGAAGCCGCCAGCGGCAGACGCGGCCGCCAAGCCCGGTGTAGCAGGGGAGGCAGGGGAAGCCCCACCGCGCCCGGCCGGCAACGCCAGCCAGCCGGCCAAACGGCCGCCGACCGACGGCGCGCCGCGTCCCCAAGGCGCACCGCGCCCCGATGGCGCACCGCGTCCGCAGGGTGCGCCGCGTCCGCAGGGCGCGCCGCGACCCGATGGCGCACCGCGACCCGATGGCGCACCGCGTCCGCAAGGCGCGCCGCGACCCGATGGCGCACCGCGACCGCAAGGCGCACCGCGTCCGCAAGGCGCGCCGCGACCCGATGGCGCGCCGCGACCGCAAGGCGCGCCGCGACCCGACGGCGCACCGCGTCCGCAGGGTGCGCCGCGACCCGATGGCGCACCGCGTCCACAGGGGGCGCCGCGACCCGATGGCGCACCGCGTCCGCAAGGCGCGCCGCGTCCGCAAGGGGCGCCGCGACCCGATGGCGCGCCGCGTCCACAGGGTGCGCCGCGACCCCAGGGCGCACCGCGACCCGACGGCGCGCCGCGTCCGCAGGGTGCGCCGCGACCCCAGGGCGCACCGCGACCCGACGGCGCGCCACGTCCCCAAGGTGCGCCGCGTCCGCAGGGTGCGCCGCGTCCGCAGGGAGCACCGCGACCCGACGGCGCGCCGCGTCCGCAAGGTGCGCCGCGTCCCCAGGGAGCGCCGCGTCCCCAGGGTGCGCCGCGTCCCCAGGGAGCGCCGCGTCCGCAGGGCGCACCGCGTCCGCAGGGCGCACCGCGTCCGCAGGGCGCTCCGCGACCGCAAGGGGCGCCACGACCTGCGTCGGCCGCGCCCGCGCTGCCTCTGGAGATCGAAATCCCCGATTCCATCACCGTGCGCGATATGGCCGAACTGATGCAGCGCAGCCCCATCGACATCATCAAGGTGTTGATGAACTACGGCATCATGGCGCCCATCACCCACACCATTGACTTCGACGTGGCCACCATCGTCGGCGAGGAGATGGGGGTCAAGATCAAGGCCCAGGCCAAGCCGGAGATGCCCGATCTGGCGCCAGCCATAGACGCCAACGGCAAGACTAAAACCCTGCGCCAACGCCTGCTGGAGGTGACCCCCGACGAGCGCCTGATCGCCCGGCCGCCGGTGGTGACGGTGCTGGGCCACGTGGACCACGGCAAGACCACTCTGCTGGACGCCATCCGCAAGACCAATGTGGTGGCCCAGGAATCGGGCGGCATCACCCAGCACATCGGCGCCTATCAGGTGGAGCGCGATGGCCGCAAGATCACCTTCCTGGACACGCCGGGCCACGAGGCCTTCACCGCCATGCGCGCCCGCGGCGCCCAGGCCACCGACATCGCCATTCTGGTGGTGGCAGCCGACGACGGCGTCATGCCGCAGACGCGCGAGGCCATCGCCCACGTGCGCGCGGCCGGCGTGCCGATCATCGTGGCGCTGAACAAGGTGGACCGGCCCAACGCCAACCCCGACCGCGTCAAGCAGCAACTGTCCGACGAGGGGCTGCTGGTGGAGGAATGGGGCGGCGACGTGATCTGCGTCGAAGTGGCCGCCAAGCTCAGACGCGGCATCGACGAGCTGCTGGAAAACCTGCTGTTGCTGGCCGACGTGGAAAACTTCAAGGCTGACCCCGAAGGCGCGGCCATCGGCACCGTGATCGAAGGCACTTTGGACAAGGCGAGGGGCTCGACCGCGACGCTGCTGGTGCAAAAAGGCACGCTGCGCGTCGGGGATGCCCTGCTGGTGGGCAACATCGCCGGCCGCGTGCGCGCCATGTTCGACAGCAACGGCAACGCCATCGAAACCGCCACCCCCTCCACGCCGGTGATCGTGCTGGGTCTGCCCGATGTGCCCACGGCCGGCGACACCTTCCAGGTCTACAAGGACGAGCGGTCGGCGCGCGAGGAGGCGGCAGCCCGCCTCCTGCGCGAACGCGAGCGGGCCGAATCGGTGGTGCGCAAGTCCATCACCCTGGACGACGTGTTCGCCCAGATGAAGGCGGGCAAGGTCAAGGAGCTGCGCCTGATCCTCAAGGCTGACGTGGATGGCTCGCTGGAGCCCATCGTCAACTCGCTCAACCAACTGAGCAACGACGACCTGAGGATCAAGCTGCTGCACACCGGCACCGGCGACATCAGCGACTCCGACCTGATGCTGGCGGCCGCCTCCAACGCCATCGTCATCGGCTTCAACAACGCGCTGAACGCGACTGCGCAGAAGTCCGAGCTGGCCAGCCAGGTGGACGTGCGCACCTACAAGGTGATCTACGAGCTGATCGCAGACATCGACAAGGCGCTCAAGGGCATGCTGGAACCGGTCTTCGAGGAACGCAGCACCGGCCGGGCCGAGGTGCGGGCGGTGTTCCGCATCCCGCGGCGCGGCAAGATCGCCGGCTGCGTCGTGTTGGACGGCGAAATCTCCCGCAACTCCCAGGTGCGTGTCCTGCGCGCCGGCGTCGAGCAGATGCGGGGGCGCATCAATTCGCTAAAACGCTTCCAGGAAGATGTCACCGAGGTCAAGACCGGTTTCGAGTGCGGCATCGGCATCGAGAACTACGACGACATCAAAGAAGGCGACATTCTGGAGGCCTTCCAGAAGGTGCGCGTGTAACCCGCGTGCAACCAAGGACTGTCAGTCCTCAGAAGGACTGACAGTCCTGCAAGGGATTGTCATGTCTACCCGACGACAACTGCGTGTGGCTGAGCTGATCCGGCAAGAGCTGTCCAATCTGATCACCTTCGATCTGCGCGACCCGCGGCTGGCCCTGATCAGCGTCACGCGCGTCCAGGTCAGCCCAGACCTGCGCCACGCCAACGCCTACATCAGCAGCCTGGAGGGCGAGGAGGGGCGCGCCGAAACGCTGGCCGCCCTGCGCCATGCCCAGGGCTTCCTGCGCCGCGAGCTGGGGCGCCGCACCGATCTGCGCTATGTGCCGGAACTGGCCTTTCACTTCGACGATGGCCTGATCCAGAGCCAGCGCATGAGCGATCTGCTGGACGAGATCGCCGAGCAGGCGCCGGCGGTCGAAGCAGACGCGGCCGGCTGAGGCCAGGTCCGCGCGCCTGAGAGGTTTGCTCTTGTCCACCGCCATCGACGCTTTCGACTCGCTGCTGGCCGGCCGCCAGCGCATCCTGCTGCTCAGCCACGTCAACCCGGACGGGGACGCCATCGGCTCGCAACTGGGGCTGAAATGGCTGCTGGAGGCGCAGGGCCGCCAGGTGATCGCTGCCAACCAGGATGGGGTGCCTGTCCTGCTGCGCGCCGATCAGGTCGCGCCCGGCTGGCAGGAGATGGTTCACAACCCCATGAAGCCCAAGCGGCGGGGCAACGGCTACGATCTGGTGATCGCGCTGGACTGCAGCGACCTGCCGCGGCTGGGCAAGGCCTACAGCCCCGCGCTGGCCGCTACGCCGCTGGTCAACATCGACCACCACATCACCAACCTGCACTTCGGCGCGGTGAACATCGTCGACCCGGCCGCCAGCAGCACGGCTGAACTGGTCTGGCGTCTGGCCGACGCGCTGGGTTGGCCCATCGGCCCACAGGCGGCGCAATGCCTGCTGACCGGCATCGTCACCGACACCCGCAGCTTCCGGGTGGGCCATGTCACCCCTGGCCTGCTGGGGGTAGCGCAGCAGTTGATGGAGGCCGGCGCGTCGCTGGCCGCGGTCAACGAGCTGGTGCTGGAGCGGCGCGATGTGGACACCATCTGCCTGTGGGGGCATGCCCTGGCTGAGCTGCGGCTGGAGGAGCGCATCATCTGGACCGCGATCCCGCAGACCATGCGCGCCCGCTGCAACAGCGTGGAGCAGAGCGACTCCGGCCTGGCCAATTTCATGGTCGGCGCGGTGGAGGCTGACGTGGCGCTGATCCTCACCGAGCGCGCCGATGGCCTGGTGGACGTGGGCATGCGCGCGGCGCCGGGCTTCAATGTGGCCCAGGTGGCGCTGGCGCTGGGGGGCGGCGGCCACCCGCGCGCGGCCGGCTGCACCCTGGCCCTGCCGCTGGAGGCGGCCAGCCAGCAGGTGCTGGCCGCGCTGAAGGCGGCGCTGGCCCAGCAGCGGCATGCGGAGCAGAGGCCATGAGCCCGGCCGCGCCCGCGCCGCTGGGCGGCGTGTTGAACGTGGACAAGCCGGCCGGCTGGACCTCGCACGATGTGGTGGCCCGGGTGCGTCGTCTGGCCGGGCTGCGCCAGGTGGGCCACGCGGGCACGCTGGATCCCATGGCCACGGGGGTGCTGGTGCTCTGCCTGGGCCGCGCCACCCGCCTGCTGGAGTTCATCACCGGCCAGCCGAAGAGCTATCTGGCCGAGGTGACGCTGGGCGTTGTCACCGACACGTATGACGCGGAGGGGGAGGTGGTGAGCCGGTTCGGTTGGGCCAGGGATTGGAAATCCCTGGCTGACAGTACGAAGCCGCCTCAGCGGCTGGGGATGGAAATGGAGAGCCAGGGCAGCGATTGGGAATCTCTGGCTGACAGTACGAAGCCGCCTCAGCGGCTGGGGGTGGGCGAGGAGGCGCCGGTGGTGTCCGTCGCGCAGGTCGAACGGGCGCTGGACGCGTTTCGCGGCGCGATCATGCAGCGGCCACCGGCCTTTTCCGCGCTGAAGCGGGATGGCGTGCCCCTTTACCAGCGGGCGCGCGCCGGCGAGGCGGTGGAGGTCGAGCCGCGGCCGGTGATGGTCTACGAGCTGACCCTGCTGCACCTGGAGGGCGCGACCTTGCGCCTGCACGTGCGCTGCGGCGCGGGGGTCTACGTGCGCTCCATCGCCCACGACCTGGGCCAGGCGCTGGGCTGCGGCGCGCATCTGAGCGCGCTGCGCCGCACGGCTGTCGGGCCTTTTGTCGCCGCCGAGGCTGTCACCCTGGAGCATCTGGCCGAGGCCGGCGCGCTGGCAGCCGCCTTGCAGCCGGCCGACGCGGCCGTGGCGCATTTGCCGGCCATCGCCATGAGCGCGGCCGAGGCCAGCCGGCTGCTGCACGGCCAGGCTGTGGCCGCGGCCACGCCGGTGCAGTCCGGCCCGGCGCGCGCCTATGGCCCCGATGGCCGCTTTCTCGGCATCGTCGCCGGCGACGAGAGGGGACGCGCCTGGCGTCCCAGTAAGATGCTGGCCGACCAAGAGATGACGTAACTGCTCAGGCTTGGCATTAGAAACCGGGTTTTTGTCTTGCAGACCAAAGTCATGGCGCCATGAAAGGCCGTTGCGCAGACGAAAACCATGCCCGCACGAGAAAAACCCGGTTTCTGT
>JACSRL010000387.1 GCA_014879765.1 Anaerolinea sp.
GTGTTCGCACTCGTCAGCGGGTGCGAACACGTGATTTCGATACGGCAGCCTACTCAATCCACGTGTTCATACCCGCTGGCTGAGCAGTTACGCCAAAATTTAAGCTACAGGCACGTATCGCGGCCGCGCGCCCTATTGACAAACGCAAAATCTGTGCTATACTGAAAAGGCTTTCAGAAACCGCTTTCAGAAAGCGTTTTCAGCGTCCTCAGTCCTTCGGATCGACCTGCCGCCATGACCGTGCAACGTTCTCCCAAACGCGCTACCATCTCTGATGTCGCCCGCCTGGCCGGCGTCTCCATCGCCACGGTGAGCCGCGTGCTCAACGGCACCGCGCCGGTGGCTGAGGAGACCATGTTGCAGGTCAACCAGGCCATCGCGGCCCTGGACTTCGCCCCGCACGCTGCGGCCCGCACCCTGGCCGGCCGCCGCACCGACACCATCGGCCTGCTGTTGCCGGAGATCAGCGGCGCGTTCTATTCTCCGTTGATCCATGGCATCGAGAGCAGCGCACGCGAGGCAGGCTTCGACCTGCTGATCCACACCACGGCCGACCGCTTCCGCGAGGGCGGCCGCATTCAACTGCCGCTGGACGAGCACAACACCGACGGCCTGCTGGTCTTCACCGACCGCCTGAGCGACGCGGAGCTGGCCCGCTTTCACGGCCGCGGCTTTCCCCTGGTGCTGCTCTACCGCTCTGCCCCGGCGGGATTGGACATCCCGGTGGTGACGCTGGAGAACAAGGCCGGCGCGCGCGGCCTGGTCGAGCATCTGATCGTCACGCACGGCTGCCGGCGCATTGCCTTTCTGGCTGGCCCCAGCGGCAACGAGGATTCCAGTTGGCGCGAGGCCGGCTATCGGGAGGCGCTGCGCGCCCACGGCCTCGACGACGACCCGGCGCTGCACGGCCTGGGCGATTTCGACAACGGGCGCGCGCGCGCGACGGTGCAGCAGTGGCTGAGCCAGGGCGTGCTGTTCGACGCCATCTTTGCCGGCGACGACGATGCGGCCATGGGCTGCATCCAGGCGCTGACTGAGGCTGGCCGGCGCGTGCCTGAGGATGTGGCCGTGGTCGGCTTCGACGATGTGCTGCTGGCGGGCCTGATGATTCCCCGGCTGACCACGGTGCGCACGCCCATCGAAACCGCCGGCCGGCAGGCTGCACGCCTGCTGATCTCCCTGATCCAGGGGGAAGCGGTGGAGCAGTTGGTGCTGTTGCCCACCGAGCTGGTGATCCGCCAATCCTGTGGCTGCAACGGATCGTTGCACTGAAACATGACGGCTGGCGAAGGAGGTGATCCAACAGCGGATGACAGCCACCTGTCTCCGAGCCTTTCCAGTGTGCAAGCCTGTTTTTGCTTTCCCCCGGTTGCTTTTGCTCCCCGCGAGCTTTCACTGACGTTTCGGTCCGATTTCGGAAAGGAGTTCCCGATGTTTGTCAAGAGACTGGTCTCCCTGTTGGCGCTGGTAGTGATTGCCAGCCTGTTGTTAGCTGCCTGCGGCGGCGCGGCTCAGCCGGCCCCCGCCCCTGCACCGGCCGCCACTGAGGCGCCGGCTGCTGTCGAGCCGGTCGCCACCGAGGCGCCGGCCGCTACTGAGGCGCCGGCCGCCACGGAAGCGCCGGCCGAAGCGCCCACCGCGGCGCCCGAAGCCACGCTGACGGCCGAAGAGCAGGCCGTCATCGCCAGCGCCGCCGCAGCCGAGGAAGTCAAGGCTGCTGAGGCCGCCGGCAAGACCCCCATCCGCTGGTTCGTCGGCGTGGGCACCGGCACCAGCCCCGACCAGGTGGCCATCCAGGAGGAAGTTGTGAAGGACTTCAACGCCTCCCAGGACAAGATCCAACTGGTGCTGGAGATCGTGCCCTACGATGCCGGCCGCGACACGCTGGCCACCCAGATCGCCTCCGGCGCCGGCCCCGACATCGTCGGCCCGGTGGGCTGGGGCGGCTCCAACGCCTTCTACGGCCAGTGGCTGGACCTGACTGAGCAGATCGCAGCCAGCGGCTTCGACGTCAGCGTTTTCGACCCGGCGCTGGTCGATTCCTTCCAGACCGAGGAGGGCCAGGTGGGCCTGCCCTTCGCCGTCTTCCCGTCGGCCGTCTACTTCGTGCCTGAGTACTTCGACGAGGTGGGCCTGGAATATCCGCCCCAGAACTACGGCGACAAGTACGTGCTGGACGGCGAGGAAGTGGACTGGAACTGGGATACCTTCACCGAGGTCGCCAAGCGCCTGACCATCGACGTCAACGGCTTCAACGCCACCGAAGAGGGCTTCGACCCGACCCAGATCGTCCAGGTGGGCTACAGCCCGCAGTGGCAGACCCATCCCAACTACTTCGGCGTCTTCCATGCCGGCTCCGACTACATCGTCGAGGGCAAGGAGAAGGGCAGCTTCTCGGTGAACCTGCCTGAGGGCTGGAAGGAAGCTGTGCAGTGGGCCTATGACGGCATGTACGGCGAGCAGCCCTTCATGGCCACCGGCCCCATGAGCAACTCCCCTGAGTTCGGCAATGGCAATCTCTTCAACATGGGCAAGGCTGCCATGGCCGTCACGCCGCTGTGGTACACCTGCTGTCTGGCCGACTTCGTCAATGCCGGCCTTGAGTTCCAGGCGGGCGTTCTGCCCACCGACGCCGCTGGCCAGGTACACGGCCGCGTGGACGCCGACACCTTCCGCATCTGGAAGGGCACCAAGCATCCGGCCGAGGCCTTCGCGGTGCTCTCCTACCTGATCACCACCGGCGGCGACAAGCTGCTGCCCGTCTACGGCGCGCTGCCCGCCATCCCGGAGAAGCAGGACGCTTTCTTCGCCAAGAAGTCCGAGCAGTACCCCTTCGTGACCCCCGAAACCTGGGAGGTCTTCAAGGCCGGTCTCTCCTACCCCGATGCGCCCAGCGCCGAGCAGTGGATGCCCAACTGGAATGAGGCCTTCGCCCGCGGCGATACCCTGTGGGACCTGTTGCAGAACACGCCCCCCAGCCAGTTGAAATTCGACGCTGAGTGGCAGAAGTACCTGGATGACCTGAACGTCATCTTCAACAAGTAACTGCCTCACGGCGGCCTGTGGGCGGGCGCGTCTCCCCCGACGCGTTCGCTCACAGGCGGCTGCATGAAGCGTGAGGCGTGAAGCGTGAGGCGTGAGGCGTGAAGCGTGAAGCGTGAAGCGTTCCTGATGCCCCCTAACCCGTGCTCCGTAACTCAGAAACAACTCCGTATCGCGCAAGAGCTTTCCGATCACGTTTCACGTTTCACGTTTCACGCAACACGTTTCACGCATCCCCCGCTATTCCACCGCCCAGTAGCTCCCAAGGAGACGCCCCATGTTTCAGGAACTGAACCGCGGCCTGCCAAAATTGCCGACGATCAGAGCCTATCGCGAGATGACGCCGCTGAAACGCCGCGAGATGCGCGAGGGGCTGCTCTATATCTCGCCCTGGCTGATCGGTTTCTTCGTTTTTACCTTTTTGCCGATCCTGGCCAGCCTGATTTTCAGCTTCATGAATCTGCGCATCACCGACGGCATCACCAGCACACCCAAGTTCGTCGGGCTGGACAACTACGCTCAGATGGTCAAGGATCCGCAGATCTGGTCCATCAGCGGCGGCACGCGCGGCTCGCTGTGGATCACCCTCTTCTTCGGCGCGATCTCGCTGCCGGTGGGCATCCTGCTGCCGCTGGGCATTGCGCTGCTGATGAACGCGCGCAGCCTGAAGGGCCAGATGGTCTTTCGCAGCGCGTTCTACATGCCCTACATCATCCCCTTCGTCGCCGCGGTCTTTCTCTGGGGCGGCATGCTCAACCCGGAGAGCGGCTGGATCAACCGGGCGCTGATCAGCCTGGGCGTGCCCAAGGAGAGCACCCCCAACTGGGCCAACGACGTCAACTGGGTCTATCCCACCTACGTCATCATGGGCATCTGGGGCATCGGCAACGCCATGTTGATCTTCCTGGCCGGCCTGCAAGGGGTGCCCACCGACCTCTACGACGCGGCCAAGGTGGACGGCGCCAACGGCTGGCAGAGCTTCTGGAAGGTTACCTTCCCCATGATCTCGCCGGTGATCTTCTACAACCTGGTGCTGGGTGTCGTGTTTCTGTTCCAGTATTTCCTGGTTCCGCTGGTCGTCAACCAGGGCACAGGAAGACCCGGCGGCGCGACTATGTTCTTCAACCTATATCTCTACAAGACCTTCTTTACCTTCCAGAACATGTCCTACGGCGCCACTATGGCCTGGCTGCTCTTTTTCCTGATCCTGATCGTCACCGTCTTCCTCTTCTGGTCGGCGAAATACTGGGTCTATTACGCGGGCGACAAGCGATCCTAAGGAGGGCATCATGGCAACCGCTTCAACTTTCAAGCCGCGTCGGGCTGCCAAGAGCCTCGTCGTCACCAGCCTCACGCTGGTCCTGCTGCTCCTCTTCCTCTCGCCCTTTGCCTTCATGGTCTTCACCTCGTTGAAGACCCCTGAGCAGATCGGGGTCATTGGCTCCCCCATCTGGCCGGCGGCCGTGGCTACCTTCGAGTACAACGGCAAGAACCTGGACATGTTCAACGTGCCCATGAACAAGTGCGAGGGCAGCGAGGAGAGCAGCGCCACCAACGGCCTGGCGCTGGTCAAGAAGGGCACCCGGGCCAGCACCTTTGTGGACCCCGACGATCTGGAGCGGGGCGAGTTCATCTGCCAGGTCTCCTGGCGCGCGCTGGACCGGCCCTGGACCTTTGCGCCCACCTTCAGCAATTACACCGAGGTCTGGAGCAGCATCAACTTCCCGCGGCTGCTGAGCAACACCCTCTTCTACGCGGTGGCTACCACCGTCGGCGTGTTGATCTCCTGCACCCTGGTGGCTTACGGCTTTTCCCGTTTCGACTTTCCGGGACGTGATTTGCTTTTCGTGGTGCTGATCGCGACCATTTTCCTGCCCGGCTTTGTCACGGTCATCCCCACCTATACCTTCTTCCAGCGCATCGGCTGGGTGGGCACCTGGCTGCCGCTGATCGTGCCCAGCTTCTTTGCCAACGCCTTCGACGTCTTTCTCTTGCGCCAGTACTTCATGACCATCCCGCGCGAGATGGACGAGGCGGCCATGATCGACGGCGCCAGCCGCTTCCGCGTCCTGACCTCGATCCTGGTGCCCCAGGCCTATCCGGTGCTGCTGGCCGTCATCGTCTTCCACATCGTCTTTGCCTGGAACGACTACTTCGGCCCGCTGATCTACCTCTCCACCAACCGCGCGGCCTGGCCGGTCTCGGTGGCGCTCAGCACCTTCAACGGCATCTACGGCCAAAAGCCGCAACTGATCCAGGCCGGCGCCCTGATGACGCTGATCATTCCCCTGCTCCTGTTCATCTTCGCCCAGCGCTTCTTCGTGCAGGGCATCGTGATCACCGGAGTGGACAAGTAGGCAGGTGGCCTGTGCGCTTTGGCCGGTCTCCTGACCGAGCCAGCTTGTACGCTCTGGCCGGTCTCCTGACCGAGCCAGCCTGATGTGAGGATTTTATGAAAGTTGCAGTCATCGGCGGCGGCTCCAGCTATACGCCAGAGCTGGTCAAGGGTTTCCTCGACCGCGCCGCCACCTTCCCGCTCAGCGAACTCTGGCTGGTGGATGTGGAGCCGCAGCGGCTGGCCATCGTGGGCGGCTTTGCCCAGCGCATGGTGACCGCGCGCGGCAACCCCTTCCGCATCAAGCTGACCACCGACCGCCGCGAGGGCGTGGCCGGCGCCAGCTACGTCACCACCCAACTGCGCGTCGGCGGCATGATCGCCCGCCGCAACGATGAATATCTGGGCAAGCGCCACGGCCTGATCGGCCAGGAGACCACCGGCGTCGGCGGCCTGGCCAAGGCGCTGCGCACCATCCCGGTGGTGCTGGGCATCGCGGCCGACATGGCCGAGCTGGCCCCCGGCGCGCCGCTAGTCAACTTCACCAACCCGGCCGGCCTGGTCACCGAGGCGCTGGCCCGCTACGCCCCCGCCACGCCGGCCATCGGCGTCTGCAATGTGCCCATCACCGCCAAGATGGCCATCCTCGACCTGCTGCAGCGGCGCACCGGCGAGACCATCGCGCCCGAGCGGGCTGAGCTGAAAACCCTGGGCCTCAACCACCTCTCCTGGCACCGCGGCTTCACCGTGGATGGCGAGGATCTCTGGCCGGCGGTGATCGAGGGCACGCTGGCCGAGCTGCGCGCCAGCGAACACCCCATGTGGGACCCGGCGCTGGTGGAGAGCCTGCAGATGCTGCCCAACTACTACCTGGCCTACTTCTACACCACGGCCAAAAAGCTGGCCGAGCAGGAGCAGTGGCCCCCCTCGCGCGCCGAGACGGTCATGCAGGTGGAGGCCACCCTGCTGGACGAATACGCCGACCCCAACCGCAGCGAGCCGCCGGCCGACCTGATGAAGCGGGGCGGCGCCTGGTACTCCACCCTGGCCACGCAACTGCTCAACGCCCACTACAACGACCTGGGCGAGACGCACATCGTCAACGTGCCCCAGCGTGGGGCAGTGCCCGGCTGGCCGGCCGACTGGGTGCTGGAGCTGCCCGCCCGCATCAGCCGTTCCGGCGTCCAGCCCTTGCCGGCCGAGCCGCTGCCCCCCGTCTGTTTCGGCCTGCTGGCTGCGGTCAAGTCCTACGAGCTGCTGGCCGTTCAGGCCGCGGTACACGGCGATCGCAACGCCCTCTACCAGGCGCTGCTGGCCCATCCCCTCGGCCCCGCCGCCGACCAGATCCCGGCCCTGCTGGCGGATCTGCTGGAGACCAACCAGCGCTATCTGCCGCAGTTCACGTAAGAAAAGGATGAAGGATGAATGATGAAGGATGAAGAGGCATGTGGCGGCATCACTCATCATTCATCACTCATCCTTCATCAATCATCCTTTCCCATGAACTCCACCCTGCGCACCCTCGGCTTTTCCCCCTCCGACCGCGTGGTCATCCTGCACGCCGACGACATCGGCAGCAGCCAGGGCGCCAATGCCGCCTATGTCGAGCTGCTGAACGCCGGCATCCTCTCCTCGGCCGCGACCATGGTTCCCTGTCCCTGGTTTCCCGCGGCCGCGGCCTGCTGCCGGCAGCGCAGGGATGATCCGCGGCTGGACATGGGGGTACACCTGACGCTGAACAGCGAGTGGGACGCCTATCGCTGGGGGCCGATCTCCACCCGCGACCGGGCCAGCGGGCTGCTGGACGACGAGGGCTATTTCCCCCGCCGCGAGCCGGCCGTGCAGACGCAGGCGGATCTCGACGCGGTGGAGCAGGAGCTGCGCGCCCAGATCGAGCGCGCGCTGGCGGCCGGCATCGACGTGACGCACATCGACACGCACATGCTGACCCTCTTCCACCCCCGATTGTTGCCCATCTACCTGCGGCTGAGCGGGGAATACCGCTTGCCGGCCTTTCTGCCGCGTCCCGGCGTCGGGCAGCTTCAGCGCTGGGGCTACAGCCTGGCCAGCATCGAGGATTTGAGGCAGCAGGTGTTCGCGGCCGAGGCGGCCGGGCTGCCGCTCTGCGACCATGCCGTGGTCATGCCGTTGGATCACCACCAAGAGCGCCAGGCGGAGGCCTTGGCGCTGCTGGCCCAGGCGCCGCCCGGCCTGACCTACTTCATCTTCCATCCAGCCATCGATTCCCCTGAGCTGCGTGCTTTTGCCCCCGACTGGCGCGCCCGCGTGGCCGACTACGAGCTCTTCATCAGCGACGCCTGGCGCGCGGCCCTGGCCGCGTCCGGCGTGCAGGTGATCGGCTGGCGCCCGATCCGGGACGCCATGAGTAACTCGTAACGAGTAACTCGTAACCCGGAGAGGCGTTGGCATGCGGACAGGTTCCGGGCCATGAGTAACTCGTAACGAGTAACTCGTAACCCGGAAAGGCGTTGGCATGCGGACAGATTCCGAGTTACGAGTTACGAGTTACTCGTTACTCAGCAAGGCGTTGGCATGCGGACAGATTCCGAGTTACGAGTTACGGGTTACTCGTTACTCAGCAAGGCGTTGGCATGCGGACAGATTCCGAGTTACGA
>JACSRL010000851.1 GCA_014879765.1 Anaerolinea sp.
TTCCATGGCGCCATGACCTTGATCTGCAAGACAAAAACCCGGTTTCTAATGCCAAGCCTGAGCAGTTACCGCACGCTTTGCTGAGCTGCCAGCGCGGGGCCATGCCCTCTTGGACAGCCTGGACACGCTATTGCTGACTGAGGGATTGATCGAGGCCTGAAACGGCGCCGAAAGGCTGTGAGGTAACCATGAACAAGGTTCGCTGGGGTTTGCTCTCCACCGCCAACATCAACCGCCGGCTGATTCCCGCGCTGCGCGCGTCGCAGCGCGGCGAGTTGGTCGCCGTGGCCAGCCGCAGCCAGGCGGCGGCCGAGGCCTACGCCGCCCAATGGGAGATCCCGCGGGCCTTTGGCAGCTACGAGGCTATGCTAGAGTCGGGCCAGGTGGATGCGGTCTACATCAGCCTGCCCAACCACCTGCACGCCGAATGGACGATCCGCGCCCTGCACAGCGGCGTACACGTGCTGTGCGAGAAACCTTTTGCCCTCAGCCTGGCCGAGGTGGACGCCATGATCGCCGCGGCGCAGGCGACGGGGCGGACGCTGGCCGAGGCCTTCATGTATCGCCATCACCGCCAGATCAAGACCGCCGGCGAGTGGGTGCAGGGCGGCCGGCTGGGCGAGATCAGCCTGGTGCGCGCCCTCTTCAACTTCGACATCCACGGCGGCGCCAAGGGGCTGGACAACGTGCGCCTGGCGCCGGACAAGGGGGGCGGCAGCCTGTGGGATGTGGGCTGCTATCCCGTCAGCCTGGCGCAGTTCTTGCTGGGCGGGGCGCCGCAATCGGTGTTCGGCGCGCAGGGGCTGGGCCAGACCGGCGTGGACGAGGTGTTCTGCGGCCAGATGCACTACCGCGGCGGCCCTGTGGCGCAGATCAGCAGTGCGCTGCGCACCCCCTTTTTCATGGCGGCTGAGGTGATCGGCGCGGCCGGCCGGCTGGCCATGGACCGCCCCTTTTTGCCCGGCACAGATGGCCAGCCCTATCACCTGACCTTTTTCCCCGCGCAGGGCGAGCCAGTGGAGCTGCCGGTGGAAGACGCCTATCTGTATTGTGGCGAAGTCGAGGACATGCACGATGCGATCCTCGACGGCAAGCCCCCCTATCTATCCCTGGCTGAGACGCGCGACCATGTGCGCACGATTCTGGCGCTCTACCAGTCCGCACGCAGCGGCCAGACAGTGACACTCGACTAGAAGGAGATTCTCATGGTACACATCTACAACTACGCCACCGACGAGTTCATCGGCAGCATCAGCGACGAGGATTTCGCATTTATGCAGCGTGACCTGGAAGAAGAGTCGCTGGAGGACACCAACTACTACATCAACCAGGCCACGGTGGATATGTTCGAGCAACAGGGCGCCGGCCCGGCCCTGGTGACCCTGCTGCGCACGGCCCTGGGCGACGCCGAGGACATGGACATCCGCTGGGAGCTCGATTGACCGCTCTAATGATCGTGCCGGGCGGGTGTCAGATTCTCTGCGCCGGCCAGCCGGCCGACCAGCCGCTGGGGCTGGTGGATCAGAACCGGCAGACACTGGGAACAGATCCAGGCCTGGTCGCCGTTGTAGCGCAGCGCAACCAGGGGGCCAGCCGTCTCCGGCCGTCCACAGTTCAGACAGGTGAAAGTCGCATCGTTGGGATTCATGGTGAGCTCCAGAGATAAGGTTTACAGAAGCGCCAGAAAGCGCTCTACGTCGTAGACGGCCGCCTGCGCGGCCGGCGAAAGCTGTGGCAGCGCCAGGTCGAAGGCGTGGTCGGCGCCGGGAAACTCAACCAGCACAGAGGGCGCGCCGGCCGCGGTCAAGGCCTGGTGCAGCCGTCGCACCGAAGGGCCCATGCCGAAGATGTCCGCCGTGCCCTGCAACAGGAGCGTCGGCGGGCAGTGCGGGCCCACACGGCCCAGCGGTGACAGCCGGCTGTACAGCTCCGGCTCCTGGCTGGGGTCGGCGCCCAGCAGGTCGGCGATGTAGTTGTGCGTCTGCCCGCCGGCCTCGCCGGCCGGCGACAGACCTGCCCATTGTATCATGCCCTCCAGCAGCGCTCCGTAAGGGCGAACCCGTTGGCGGCGCCGCGCCAGGCGGCGGCGCATCTCCTCCGTCTGCTCGTACATCTCCTGAAAATCAGCCGGCCCGTAGAAGGAGACCACGCCGGCCACATGGGTATCGGCCGCGCTGGCGTCGGGCTGCAAGGCGCGGTCGTTGGGGGTGTAGGCCGCCAGCAGGGCCAGGTGGCCGCCGGCCGAGCCGCCCATCAGCACGATGCGCCGGGGATCGACGCCGTAGTCCGCACCGTTGCGCTTGAGCCAGATGATGGCCCGCTTGACATCCTGCACCATGCCGGTCACATCGCTGGAGGGCGCCAGGGTGTAGTCGATATCCAGCACCGCGTGGCCCTGGCTGGCCAGCCGCCCGAACATCCAGGCGGTGCCCATGTTTTTCTCCCCCAGCCGCCAGGCGCCGCCATGCACATAGATCACGGCCAGCCCGCTGCGGCTGACGCCGGCCGGGGGCAGCCAGAGGTCGGCCAACAGCAGCTTGCCCGTCTCTGGATGCACGCCGTAGGGGAGATCCACCTGGGGCGCCAGCGCCTGCCTGGCGACGTAGCCGTTCCAGCGGCGCGGCAGCATGGCGCGCGGCTGGCCATCCAGGCGCGCCGGCCAATCGGGGCCGAAGGTCTCAGCAAAGCCGGGATGGGCCGCGGTCACGCCCGCGGTGTAGCGGCCGGCCAGCGCGGCGCTGACCAGCCCCGCGCCCAGCACCAGCGGATCGCGCCGGCGCAGCCCGCAGGCGGTCAGCGCGCCGCCGGCGATGGCCAGCAGCGGGGCCAGCGCGCCGGCCAACAGCTTGGGCGCCCAGAGCAAGATGCCCAGTGTGCGCCCGCGCAGATCGGCCAGCGTCAGCGCGCTGGCCAGGGCTGTGGTCACAGCCAACAGACGGAGCAGGGGATGGGGCATGGCAGCACCTATGAGCCCGGGCCTAGGGCCGGGCCGCTGGCTTGAGGAGATCGGCCAACTGCTGCGCGCCGGCGCGGTCCGTCACGGCCAGCACTTCATCCTCCGCTTCGAAGATCGTGGCGCCGCGCGGCACCACGATCTCCCCGTGGCGGATGATGGCGGCAATGACGCACTGCTCCGGCAGGCGGATGTCCTTGATGGCCTGGCCCAGCACCCGGGCGTTGGGGGGAATCTTCTCCTCGACCAGCGAGTAGCGGCCGCGGCGCAGCTTGAGCAGCGTCATCATGTCGCCCATGGACATCTCTTCCATGATCAGGCTGGCCATGACCTCGGCATTGTTGAAGGAGACATCGACGTGGAATTTGTCGTCGAACAGCCAGGCGGCGCGCGGGTTGTTGATGCGGGCGATGGTGCGGCCGATCTGATAGCGCTCGCGGGCGATGAAACAGATGGCCAGGTTGTCGGCGTCGTTGTCGGTGGTGGCCGCGACCACGTCCGCCTTGCGGATGCCGGCCTGCTCCAGAATCTGCGGCTCGGTGGGAGAGCCTTCGTAGATCGATTCGGTGGGAATCTCGTAGTGGATGCGCGCCAGGATCTCCGGGCGATTGTCCACCAGGTGAACGGTGTGATCTTGCGCCAGCAGCAGGGAGGCCAGTTGAGTGCCGGTTCTGCCGCCGCCAGCTACGATGACAAACATAGATCAAGCTCCTCTCAACAGACGGCCTGGCGCAGGGCAGCCATGCCCTCACGGGTGGCGCTGACGTGGACCATGTCGCCGGTCTGCAGCCGCATGTCAGCGGTGGGCAGCAGCCCGCGGCCGGCGCGGGTGACGGCGGCCACGATGCAGGAGCCGCAGTCGGCCAGCTCCCGGACGGTGCGGTCGTTCCAACTGGCGGGCACCATCAGATCGCAGATCTCCACTTCGCCGTTGCCGGCAGAGATCAGCGGGTGTACGGCGCCCCCTTCCAGCAGCTCCTCCAGGCGCTGGGCGCCCCAACTGCTGGAGCTGACCACCTGCAGGCCAAACGCATCCACCAGATCGCGCCAGCGCGGGTCGTAGTTGCGCACGGCAACGGCCGGCACCGCGAAGATCGTGCTGGCCACATGGGCGATGACGCCGTTGAGCGAGTCGGAGTTGGTGACGGCAGCAAACGCATCGGCGTGCGCGATGTCGGCGCGGTGCAGCACGGCCTCGGAGAGCACGTCCCCCTCCAGGGTGCGGCCGCGGAAATCCGGGGGCAGATTTCTGAAGGCATCCTGCGCGCGGTCGATGACGGTGACCCGGTGGCCGTTGATGAACAGCCGGTAGGCCAGCTCCGCGCCCACCCGGCCACAGCCGACGACGATGATGTTCATGTTAGGTTGACACTTTCTGCGGATGGTTGTTGTGGCTCACCTGATAGGGCACGTCCATGATGACCACGTCGGGCATGGAGCGGAAGGCAAAGCGCAGCGTCAGCGCGGCCTGGGTGTGCAGCAGGTTTTGCCACCAGTGTTCTGGCACAAATTCGGGCACCACCACGGTGATGACCTCGTTGGGCTGGCGATGTTCGGCCACCGAGGCGATGTAATCCATGAGCGGCTCGTGCAGCAGCCGGAAGGGCGAATCGAGGATCACCAGCCGCACCCCTTCGCCCCACAGCTCCCATTTTTGGCGCACCCGCTCGGTTTGTTCCGGATCCACCGAGACGTGGACCGCGGTGATGTCGTTGGAAAGGGAGCGGGCAAAGCGCAGCGCGTGCAGCGTCCCCTGATGCACGCCGCTGACCGGCACCACCACCCGCTTGCGCATGATGCCAGGCGGCGCGGCATACGAATCCAGCGAGAGACTCTTGGCCAGCCCCTGGTAGTGGCGGTGGATGGTGTTGAAGGTGAAGACGATGGCGGGGATCAGGATCAGCACGATCCAGGCGCCGTCGCGGAACTTGGTCACGGCGAACACCAGCGCGACGATGGAGGTCAGGAAAGCGCCCACCGCGTTGACGATCATCTTCAAACGCCAGCGTTCGTCGGCGTGCAGGGGAGTCGCGTGCGCGTGCAGCTCGTCCACCTGTTCGCCGCGCATCACCTTGCCCGTCTTCCACCAGCGCAGCGCCATGCCCGCCTGGGACAGGGTGAACGACAGGAAGACGCCGATAGCGTAGAGCGGGATCAGCGCGGTCACGCTGGCGCGGAAGAGGATGATCAGCACGATGGCCACCAGGGCCAGGAAGATGATGCCGCGCGAGAAGACCAGCCGGCTGCCGCGGAAGGCAAGATAGCGGGGCAGGAAGCCATCGCCGGCCAACAGCGCACTCAGCCGCGGAAAATCGGCGAATGAGGTGTTGGTGGCCATGATCAGGATCACCGTCGTCGCCGCGATCATCAGCAGATACATGATGCCCGTGCCGTTGTAGACGGTGCGCGCCAACTGCGAGAAGACCGTTTCCATGACGGAGGGCACCGCGCCGATCTGCTGGCTCAGGAAGGTGATGGTCAGCAGCAACACGCCCAGAATCGAGGACATCCAGATCAGGGTGATGCCCGCATTGTGGCTTTTGGGTTCCTTGAACGCGGGGATGCCGTTGGAGATCGCTTCGACGCCGGTCAGCGCGCTGGTGCCGCTGGAAAAGGCCTTCAGCAGCAGGAAGAAGGTCACGGCCTGGGCCTCGTGGATCATCTCGATCTCAGGAGGGTCGGTCACCACGCCCAACGTGCCGGCCAGGTAGCGCGCCAGGCCCACCCCCACGGTGATGAACATCATCACCACGAAGAAGTAGGTGGGGATGGCGAACAGGGATCCCGATTCCTTGACGCCGCGCAGGTTGACCACCATGACAAACAGCACCAGCCCCACGGCGATGACCACCCGCCAGGGGAACAGATCGGGAAAGGCGGAGGTGATCTGCGCCACGCCGGAGGAGATGGACACCGCCACCGTCAGAATGTAGTCGGTCAACAGCGCCGCGCCGGCCACCATGGCCGGTGTCCGGCCCAGGTTGTCGTAGGAGACGATGTAGGAGCCGCCGCCGTTGGGGTAGGCGTGGATGGTCTGCTCGTAGGAGATGGTGACGATGGCCAGCAGAATCACGATGGCAATGGAGATGGGAAAGGAGAAGACAAAGGCGGCCGCGCCGGCCCCGGCCAGCACCACCAGCATCTCCTGGGTGGCATAGGCGGTGGATGACAGGGCATCGGACGCAAAGACGGCCAGGCCGACCTTTTTGCCGATGGTCTGATGCGGCGCGTCGGCCGTGGGCAGGGGACGGCCCAGCAGCCAGGTACGCCAGGAGCGCGGCGGCTGATAGGTGGCCGCCCGGCGCAGGACAGTGGTGCGACTCTCTTCGTCGATCATGGTGACGGTGTGTGTTTCCTCAGAGCAGGGATAGCTGTTGAACTCAAGACTTGGGAAGTCGCAGCCGGCCGGCGGCGACTTCCCAAGTCTCAGCACAACAGCTATTTATACGTAACTATTCAGCCGTAGGCGCCGGGCACTTCGCGTAGCATCAGCACAAGTGCCCGGCGCCTGAACAGTACCATTTATACTATGAAAGCCCCGGCGCTGCAAGTTGGATCAGCGCGCTATAGCCTTCGTTCTGCCGGCCCCGGTTCCAGATAGAGCAGCTCGCCGTCGTCGTCATAGGCCAGGATCTCGGCGTAGCGTCCCCAGTCGATGATGATGTCCAACTGGCGCTCGGCCTCGTCCGGCGGAAACTCCAGCGAAAGCGCCGTTTTGACCACCTCCCACTCCAACTGCTGTTTCTCGGTCGCGCGCAGCATGGCCGTCAGCCAGCGGAAGATGGGCAGCCGGCGCACGCGGGTGGCGAAGATCTCCTTGCGGCCGCGAATGCTGGCCTCGGCAAAGGTCTCGCCCAGCGGCGTCAGGGTGATGTCGCCCTCGGCCACCAGGGCAAAGCCCAGCAGCTCGGCCGCATCGGTCAGGCTGAGCAGCGTGTCGGAGCCGACCTTCAGGCTGTCGGCCAGACGGAAGATGTCGGCCCGGTTGTCCTGCATCTCGTCCAGATGTTCCAGCAGGCCGGTCAGGTCGCTGATGTCGATGTGGGGTAGGGTGCGGGTGCGGCCCGGCTCGCCGGGCGGCACGCCCATCTCCACGTGCTCCGGATCGGTGCGGCCGGCCAGGGTGGCGTAGACCCGGTCCACGGTTTGCATGAACTTGTTCAGCTTGCGCTGCCGCGGGTAGGGCATGTCGATGGCCATGTCGGCCACTACCCGCCCCGGGCCCTTGTCCATGACGATGACGCGGTCGGCCATGAAGACCGCTTCCTCGATGCTGTGCGTCACCATCAGCACCGCCTTGGTGGGGATGCTGCCGCTGGTCCAGAGCTCGATCAGCTCGCCGCGCAGCGCCTCGGCGCTGAGCGGATCCAGCGCGGAGAAGGGCTCGTCCAGACAGAGCAGCTCCGGCTCCACGGCCATGGCCCGTGCAAAGCCCACTTTCTGGCGCATGCCGCCCGACAGCTCACGCGGATAGGCGGTTTCGAAGCCATCCAGCCCGACCCGATCCAGCAGATCCACCGAGCGCGCGGCGCGCAGCTTGGGCGGCGCGCCGCGCGCCTTGAGCGCAACCTCCACGTTTTCCTGCACAGTCAGCCAGGGAAAGAGGGCGAAGGTCTGGAAAACGATGGTGGCATGGGGGTTGACCCCCTGCAAGGGCTGGCCGCGGTAGAGCACCTGGCCCCCGGTGGGCCGCTGCAGGCCGGTGATGATGCGCAGCAGCGTGCTCTTGCCGCAGCCCGACGGCCCCAGCAGGCAGACGAATTCCCCCTCCCTCAGGACCAGGTCGACGTCCTGAATGGCCGTGAAAAGCCGCGGCCCGCTGGCATAGCTCTGCGTGATCTGTTTCAGTTCGACCAAGGGTTCCTGTGTTGACACCTGATGCTCCAATCGTTAAACAAAGGTAACTGCTCAGCCGGCGGGTGCGAACACGTTGATTGAGTAGGCCGCCGTATCGAAACCAGCGTGTTCGCACCCGCCGGCGGGCCAAACGTTGATTGAGTAGGCCGCCGTATCGAAATCAGCGTGTT
>JACSRL010000475.1 GCA_014879765.1 Anaerolinea sp.
GTCACCCCCTCACCTTGTCACCCCCTCACCCTCCCATGCGCACCTTCAAGCTGGCCGCCATGTTGACGCTCTGGGCGTTGAGCTTCATCCTCAACGAGGTGGCGCTGCGCAGCCTGGAGCCGGTGACGGTGGTGGCCGGACGCTGGAGCGTGACCGCGGCGCTGACGCTGCTGTTGCTGGCGCGCCGCGGCCGGCTGGGCGCCTTTGGCGCGGCCCTGCGCGTCGACTGGCGGGCCTTCTTTCTGCTCTCGCTCTTCGGTGTGACGCTGCTCTACGGCCTGCAGGTCGCCGGCCAGGCGCGCACCAGCGCGGTCAACACCGGCCTGCTGGCCAACACCGTGCCGGTCTTCACCGCGCTGCTGGCCGCGGTCTTCATGGGCCAACGCCTGCACGCGGCCGGCTGGGCCGGCATCCTGCTGGCCCTGGCCGGCGCCTGGATCATCAGCGCAGGCGGACTGCGCCTGTTGGTGCAACCGGAGACCGCGCTGGGCGATGGGCTGGTGTTGCTGTCGTCGCTGGCCGGCGCGCTCTACTTCGTCTGGGGCAGCCGCCTGCTGCGCGGCTACGCACCCCTGGTAGTGACGGCTGCCGCGGCCACGCTGGGCGTGTTGACGCTGCTGCTGCCCGCGCTGCTGCTGGGCCAGGAGAGCATCTGGACCTGGCCGGCCGTGGCCGCGGTGCTGGCGCTGGGCATCGGGCCAGGCCTGCTGGCCAATCTCTGGTGGTGGGAGACGGTGGAATGGCTGGGCGCCACCCGGGCGGCCATCTTCATCTACCTGATCCCGCTGCTGACCATGTTCCTGGCCGTGTTGCTGCTGCACGAGCCCATCGGCCCCGCGCAACTGGCCGGCGCCGCCCTGCTGCTGGGCGGCGTCTGGCTGGCCGAGCGCGGCGGGGGCGGTGATCGGTGAACAGTGAACGGTAAACAGTGGACAGTGTTTTGGACTCTGAGTTGCATGTTACGGCGTAACGAGTAATGCGTAACACGTGATCGGAGATAGCAACCGCCATTCCGGGTGACGAGTCACTCGTCATTCGTCACGCATCCCAACAGCCACCTACCACCATTCCGGGTTACGAGTTACTCGTTACTCGTCATGCATCCCCATAAGGATCCCACCATGACCATCTGTCCCACCTGTAAGACCAAGATCGACGACGGGCTGGACCTGTGCCCCCAGTGCGGCCAGGCGCTATGCCCGGAGTGCGGCGCGGCGCTGGATGACAACGCCGTCGTCTGCCCCAAATGCGGCACGGAGTTCGAGCTGGCCTGTCCAAGCTGCGGCGCGCCCGTCTCCGCCGATGCCGAGGTGTGCGCCCAATGCGGGCTGGCCTTCGTCTTCCCCTGCCCACACTGCGGCGAGGAGGTCGACCTGGGCGACGATGTCTGCCCGCACTGCGGCAAGGCGCTCTGTCCTGAATGCGGCGCGGCGTTGAGCGACGACGCCACCACCTGTTCAGCCTGCGGCGCTAACCTGGAGCTTTTCTGCCCCCGCTGTCATGCCAGCCTGGAGGCCGGCGCGGAGGAGTGCCCGGTGTGCGGCACGCGCTTCGTGCTGCCCTGCCCCAACTGCGGCCAGCCTTTCGAGCTGGGCGTGGACGACTGCCCGCACTGCGGCATCGATCTTTGCCCGGAGTGCGGCGCGCAGTTGGAGCCGGATGACATCTTCTGCGCCAACTGCGGCGCGACCTTTGGCTTCGTCTGTCCCATGTGCGCGGCCGAGGTGCAGCCGGGCGACACGGAATGCGCCAACTGCGGCAGCGCGCTGGACGCCAGTATGTTCGCCGTGGACGTCGCCCCCACCCTGGTGCAGCGGGTCGCGGCCACGGTGGTCGGCGCGGGCAAGGCCGCGGAGGCGGCCAGCAAGTCCAAGGCTGCCGCCCCGCCGGCGTCGCCGGCTGAACACATCGCCTGCCCGCGCTGCCGCAGCGAGGTCTACCTGCTGGATGGCGTCTGCTCGTCGTGCGGGCTGACCATCTGCCCGCGCTGCGGCGCCGGCGCCGAGGGCGACGCGGAGACGTGCGCCACCTGCGGGCTGAAGCTGACCTTCTTCTGCCCCGGCTGCGGCTTCGAGCTGCTGACCTCGGCCGCGGCCTGCCCGGAGTGCAATCGGCTTTTCATCCGCACCTGCCCCGGCTGCGGCCAGCCGGTCTTCGGCCCGGCCATCGCCTGCGAGCAGTGCGGCCGGCAGTTGCACATGGAAGGCCGCGCGGTGGCGCAGTTGGTGGACGTGGCCGGCGTGCTGCCCATGGTGGTCTGCCCTGAATGCTCGACGCGCTACCCGCGCGGCGCGGGCATCTGTCCGGAGTGCGGCACACGCGTCTGCCGGCAGTGCGCGCTGGTGCTGGAGATCGAGGAGGCGGTCTGCCCGCGCTGCGGCGCCGAGGGCGCGCCGCTGCCCACCTTCCCCTGCCCGGTGTGCGGCGCGGCTGTGACCCAAGGCGCGGGAGAGTGCCCCAGTTGCGAGACCGCGCTCTGTCCTGAGTGCGGCGGCGCGCTGGAGGAGGACGCGGTGGAGTGCTTCCGCTGCGGCGCCAAGATCGGCTTCTTCTGCCCGTCGTGTGGGGCCGAGGTCGGCGCGGAGGACGAGAGCTGCCCGCAGTGCGGCATGGTGTTCGAGATGGCGTAGGGTTGCGACCGGCTGGCAGCCGGAGCTGCGCCGACAAGATCAAAATCGCCCCAGTGCAACTGCACTGGGGCGATTTTTTCGCAGCAGTCGTACAGAAACCGGGTTTTTCTCGTGCGGCATGGTTTTCGTCTTCACAACGGCCTTTCATGGCGCCATGATCTTGGTCTGCAAGACAAAAACCCGGTTTCTTGTGTTGCAAAATAATCAATATCTTTAATTAGATATTGACAATCATTGATTAATATGCTATACTGGGCCATGAAAGGAAATCGAAATGCGCAAGATCATTGAGATGTGCCCGACCTGCGGCCAGGGCGGCCTGACCATCAGCGCGGTGAGCTGCGACGCCTGCGGCACGGAGGTACACAGCCGGTACCGCTCCTGCCCCTTCTGCGCCTTGAACGAGGAAGAGCAGACCTTCCTGCTGCTCTTCGTGCGCAGCCGCGGCATTCTGAAAGAGGTGGAAAAGACGCTGGGCGTCTCCTACCCCACGGTGCGCGCCAAGCTGGACGAGATCATCGACCGTCTGACGCCGTCAGGATCCATGGCCGCCGCGCCGCCATCCGATCGCCAGGCGGTGCTGGCGCAGGTGCAGAGCGGCCAGTTGAGCGTCGTCGACGCGCTGAGCCGGCTGCAACAAGGAAATCCCTGACGTGAACCCCGCAAAAAACCTGGCTATCCGGCGCCCCACCGGCATGACGGCTTTCGTCGTGGTCTGGCTGGGCCAGATCGTCTCGGTGCTGGCCAGCACCATGAGCCAGTTCGGCCTGACCATCTGGCTCTACCAGCAAACCGACAGCGCGCTGGCCATGGGGCTGATGCAGGTGGCCTTCATCACCCCCTTCCTGCTGCTGTCGCCCATCGCCGGTGTGATGGTGGACCGCTACAACCGCAAGCTGATGATGATGCTCAGCGACTTCACCGCGGTTCTGGCCACCGGCAGCGTCTTCATCCTGCTGGCGCTGGGCCGGCTGGAGACCTGGCACCTCTATGTGGCGGCCGCGCTGAACGGCATCGGCAACACCTTCCAGTGGCCCGCCTACTCGGCCGCCATCACCACCCTGGTGCCCAAGGAGCAGTACAGCCGGGCCAACGGCCTGATGTCGCTGGTGGAGGCAGGGCCGGCCGTGTTTGCGCCGCTGCTGGCCGGCGCGCTGCTGCCCCTGATCGGCCTGACCGGCATCCTCAGCATCGACGTGATCACCTTTTTCTTCGCCATCGGCGCGCTGCTGCTGGTGGTGGTGCCGTCGCCGGTGCGCACAGAGGCTGGCCAGGAGGCGCAGGGGGGCCTGGTACACGAGGCGGTCTATGGCTTCAAGTACATCTTCCAACGGCCCAGCCTGCTGGGCTTGCAACTGATCTTCTTCTTCGGCAACCTTTTCTTCGGCGTCGCCTTTACCCTGCTGGCGCCCATGGTGCTGGCCAGCACCGACAGCAACAGCGCCATCTTCGGCGTGGTGCAGTCGGTCGGGGCCATCGGCGGCGTGGTGGGCGGCGTCGCGATGAGCATCTGGAGTGGCTTCAAGCACAAGGTGCATGGCGTGCTGCTGGGCTGGGCCATCAGCGCCGTCGGTCTGATAGCGCTGGGCGCCGGCCAGGGGCTGCCCATCTGGCTGCCGGCGATCTTCCTCACCGCGCTGGTCAGCCCGCTGGTCAACACCTCCAACCAGGCCATCTGGCAGGCCAAGGTGGCGCCCGACGTGCAGGGCCGCGTCTTCTCGGCCCGCCGGCTGATCGCCTGGTTCACCAACCCCATCTCGCCCATCATCGCCGGCGTGCTGGCTGACTACATCTTCGAGCCGGCCATGCGCGGCGACACGGCGATGGCCACGCTCTTTGGCCCGCTGGTGGGCACAGGGCCGGGCGCAGGCATGGGGCTGATCATGGTGCTGTGCGGCCTGCTGAGCCTGCTGGTGCCGGTGATCGGCTACTTCATCCCGGCAATCCGCAACGCCGAGAGTATCCTCCCCGACCACGACCAGCCCGTGCCGGCCGTGGCCTGACCGATCAGGAGATTTTCATCATGGCTGAGATCGAACGACTCTTCTCTCCCGCCCAAGTCAACAGAGTGGACATCCGGCTGGCCCTGGGCGACCTGGTCATCGCCGCCGGCGGCGATCAGATCGTGCTGCGGGCGCACCTGCGCGCCAACGACGAGGCTGAGCTGGAAACGACGGTGGCCGGCGACGTGCTGACCATCAAAAATCGCAGCACCAACGGCTGGTCGACGCGCAGCGCCAGCCCCATCGACCTGACGCTGACCGTGCCAGCCGCGGCGGCCATCGCCGTCTCAGCCAAGACTGGCCTGGGCGATGTGGCCGCGGCGGGGGTGGCCGGCCTGCGCGAGGTGCAGACGGGCAAGGGCGATGTGCGGTTGGAAGGCGGCCACAGCCCGCTGACGGTCAAGACTGGCAAGGGAGATGTGGCCGTGCGCGCCTGGCAGGGCGACCTGGAGATCACCACCGGCAAAGGGGATATGGTGATCAGCGACCTGGCCGGCGGCCTGCAGGTGACCACCGGCGCGGGCGACACGCGCATCGAACGCTGGCAGACGGCCGCGGTGGGCCATCACCTGGTCAAGACTGGCGCGGGCGACATCGCCGCCAGCCAGGTGCAGACGCCCAGCCTGGAGGCATCCATCGGCCGCGGCGACTGCTCGCTGCGCCAGGCGGCCGTGCAAACCCTGCGCGTCCAGTGCGGCGTGGGCGACTGCACCGTCGCTGGCGACCCGCTGGGCGGCCAGTGGGACGTGCGCAGCGGCAAGGGAAACCTGACGCTGACGCTGGCCACGGCTGCGGCCGCGCGCATCGAGGCTGCCACCCGCCACGGCAATCTGCACAGCAACCTGCCCCAGGTCAAGGTAGCGCGGCCCGGGCCGGCCAGCCAGTTCGGCGGTCGTACCATCCTGGTGGTCGGCGAGGAGCCGCGGGCCGAGATCCGGCTGGACACCATCAAAGGGGATATCAGCGTGCGGGCTGACGGTCTGGCGAGTGCGCAGGTGGCCGCGCCCGAGCCCCGCGTCGTGACGCCGGCGGCGTCCGTCATCGAGCTGCCGGCGCCGGCGGCCGCGCCGGAACCGGTCTCCGACCCAAACACCGCGCTGAACGTGCTGGAAAGCCTGGCCCGCGGCGAGATCAGCGTGGACGAGGCGGAGATGTTGTTGCGGTCGTTGGATCGGTGAGGTTGGCTGTTACGCGGTTGGCTCCGACGCAGCGCCGCAACCGGCCAACAGCAAAGCCAACACCCCCAGCAGCAGGACGACCGTTGATTTGACCATGATGCTCTCCTCTCAAACCCAACAGAATCGAGGCGATAGCTGCCCCTTGGATAGGCTCACGTCTGCCGATAGGCCGCGTACAGCGCCGCGCCTGTCCCTGCCAGCAGCACGCCGCTGATGAGCTGTAAGCTGCAACAGAGCATCCCCGCGCCCACGCCGCCCATGAAATCCATCACCGCCACCGGGTCCAGCCCGCGCCCAATCAGCGACTGCATCATCTCCGGCGAGAGGACGCGCACCGCCTCCTCAGCGCCGCCGGCGATGGCCAGCCGCAGCGGAGCCAGAAACATGGCTGCCAGCCCGCCCACGAGGCCCGCGATCAGCCCTGCCACCGCGCCGCCCGCGGCCGCCTCGCCGACGCCCGGCCGCTGATCAGCAAGGCGCACCGCGGCCAGTCCCGTCAGAAAGAAGGCCACAGGATAAAGAGGCAGCGCAATGCACAGCCCCACGTAGGGCAGGAGGGTGATGACGCCCAACACTATCGCCAACACAGCGCCGAAGACGCCGGCCTGAAGATTCGCTCGCCGCATGGGGGACCTTTCTGGTGCGTGAAACGTGAAACGTGATGCGTGGTATTATGTGGTGTGTGTGCGTTGGCGGGAGCTGTAACTCGTAACGAGTAACTCGTAACCCGGATTGGACAACTTTGGCTGCAAAGGCAGGCATTCGGGGTTACGGGTTACGAGTTACGCCGTGGAAAGCAGCCACATCCTCAAAAACGCTTCGCTCTTCACGTTTCACGTTTCACGTTTCACGTTTCACGCTCTTTATACCACGCTTGCCCGTTTGCGTCAACGCGCCGAGGGTTTGCGGTGTGGGGGGTGGGTTGGTGTATAATTTGGCCCATGACTGAACAGGATTTTTCTCACGATCGCCCACAATTGCCCCCCACCGGTGACGCCCCGCAGGGGATTGAGCTGGCCTTGATGGCCGCCTTCGAGACTCTGGAACTGGCCGGCGCCCCAGAGGCTGCGGAACTGGCTGCGCTGGCCGCCTCAGAAGCGATGGGGTCTGATCCTGCGCCGGCGGACGATGCCGAGCCGACAGCGCGGGAGGGGGATACCATCATGCTGGTGGCCGAGGACCAGAAGCGCACGCTGATCAAGCTGCAGCGCGGCCAGCAGTGGCACAGCAACCGCGGCTTCATCCGCCACGACGACCTGATCGGCCAGCCGCTGGGCCGCATGATGGTCACCAAGCTGGGCCATGCCTACCTGGCGCTGGAACCCTCCACCCACGACCTGATCCGCTACCTCAAGCGCACCACGCAGATCATCTTCCCCAAGGACGCCGCGCACATCGTGCAGCGTCTCAACCTCTACCCCGGCCGGCGGGTGGTGGAGGCCGGCACCGGCAGCGGCGGATTGACCCTGGCGCTGGCCCGTGCAGTGATGCCCCACGGCCGCGTCTACACCTACGAGGAGCGCGCGGCCATGAGCGAGCTGGCCGGCAAGAACCTGGCCCGCTTCGGCTTGCGAGATTATGTCGATCTTCAGGTGCGCGACGCGGCCGAGGGCTTCGACCAACGCAACGCCGATGCGCTCTTCCTGGACATGCGCGAGCCGTGGCGTTGCCTGCCCGCGGCCCGCGCCGCGCTCAAGGGCGGCGGCTTCTTCGGCGCGCTGCTGCCCACCACCAACCAGGTCAGCGAGCTGTTGCGCGCCCTGGAAGCTCACGGCTTCGCCGACGTGGAGGTGGAGGAGCTGCTGTTGCGGCCCTACAAGCCCAACGCCGAGCGCCTGCGGCCGGCCGACCGCATGGTAGCCCACACCGGCTATCTGATCTTCGGCCGCAAAGCCGTGCTGCCCCCCGGCGAGCAATGGCGCATCGTCGACGCCAAGCGGTATAAGGCGCGGGCGGTGGAGGAAGAGGACGTTGAGTCTGAGGATGGGGAGGAGTAACGAGTAACACGTAACACGTAACCCGGAGTCAGCGGGAGTCGGCTGCTGATTCCGGGTTACGTGTTACTCGTTACGGGTTACGGCACTTACCCCATCCTCAAAGACACAGCCCGCGATTCCGGGTTACGGGTTACGAGTTACTCGTTACTCC
>JACSRL010000098.1 GCA_014879765.1 Anaerolinea sp.
ATCCACGGATCTCGATACGGCGGCCTACTCGATCCACGGATCTCGATACGGCGGCCTACTCGATCCACGTGCTCGCACCCGCCGGCTAAGCAGTACCATGTGTCGTATCACGCGGTGAACGCGGCTGTGAGGTGATGATATGTCTTTCATTGGCTGCCGCAATGGCAGCTTTTTCTTGACCTGCTCCCGCGCGGCGCGGTCGCGCGGCCGCAAGCTGGCTGTGCTGGCTATCCTCGCGCTTTTGATCGTGGCGACTGGGCTGCCGCCGATGGAGGCCAGCGCGCAGGAAGGCCCGCTGCTTCCGGCGCCGCCGGCGATGCAGCCGGGTGAATTCCTCCCTGGTCGCATCCTGGTGGGCTGGAACGAGGGGACAAACCGGGCCGCCCAGGCCGAGCTGCTGGCCGGCCAGGGCTGGAAGCTGCTGCGCCGCATCGACGAGTTGAACGTGGCCGTGGTGGCGGTGCCCCAGGGCGAGGAGCTGGCCGCGGCCGCCGCCCTACAGGCTGATCCGGCCGTGGCCTATGCCGAGCCAGACTATCTGGCCGCGGCCGCCGGCCTCTTTGCCGCGCCAGCGCAGCAATCGGCCCCGCCGCTCAGCGCACAGGGCGTGCAGCCCAACGACACCTTCTGGAGCGCCCAATGGTCGCTGCGTCGCATGCAGGCGCCGCTGGCCTGGACGCTCAACCAGGGCGCGACGGCGGTGACGGTGGCGGTGATCGATTCGGGCATCGATTTGAGCCATCCTGAGTTCGCCGGCCGCATACAGCCCGGCTTCGACTACGTGGAGTGGGACACCGTGCCACAGGACCAGTTCGGCCACGGCGCCCACGTGTCAGGCGTCATCGCGGCGGCCGGCAACAACGGGCGCGGCGTGGCCGGCGCGGCCTGGAACGTGCAGCTTGTGCCGCTGCGCGTGCTGGATCGCAACGGCCTGGGCACGGCCAGCAACATCGCCCAGGCCATCGTGGCCGCCGCCAACCGCCGCGTCCAGGTGATCAACCTCAGCCTGGCCTTGAGCGGGCCCTCCACCGCGGTGCAGAATGCCATCATCGCCGCGGTCAACAACGACTGTCTGGTGGTGGCTGCCACCGGCAACGACTCGCAGGCCGGCTTTCCCCCGGCGGCCGTGAGCTATCCCGCGGCCTATCCGCAGGTGGTGGCGGTGGCCGCCGTCACTCGCTGGGAGGAACGCGCCTCCTACTCCAACGGCGGGCCCCAGGTGATGCTGGCCGCGCCCGGCGGCGAGGCCAGCGATCCCATCTACAGCACCAGCCTCAACGGCGGCTATGCCATGCTGTACGGCACCTCCATCGCAGCCGCGCACCTTTCCGGCGCGGCCAGCCTGTTGCGCAGCTATGCGCCCCAGTGGAGCGCGGCGGCCGTGCGCGATGCGCTGCGCAACACCGCCGACAAGGTCGGCTCAACCCCCTACGTGGCCGGCCGCAACGATGCGCTGGGCTATGGCCGCGTCAACGCGGCCGCCGCGCTGCGCTGGTCGATCCCGCCCATCCTCAGCATGGCGCCGGAAAGCCCCTACCTGCTGGCCAGCGCCGGCCAGCCGCTGCCCACCGCCACGGTCACGCTGAGCAACCCAAGCCAGCAGCCGCTGAGCTGGCAGGTGGTCGACGTCTCGCCCGGCTGGCTGCGCGTCGATCTGCCCTGGTCTGGCTCGATGGTTTACGGAGACGCTCCCCGGCTGCAGCTCAGGCTGGCCAGCCTGCCGCCGTCGCCCGGCCTGAACTGGGGGACCATCGGGCTGCGCACCACTGACCCCTTCGGCCAGCCGCGCGATTATCTGATCACCGTGCGCGTCGTGGTGGCCAGCCAGTTGTACCAGACCTTCCTGCCTGCGGTGCAGATGGGCGCGCTGGCGGGCGCCTGGGTCGATGTGGCCAACAGCGGGGTCGGGCTGCTGTTGGGCGACGACGGCGCCCAGACCGTGCCGCTGGCCTTCAGCTTCCCCTTCTACGGGCGCAGCTACAGCCAGGTCGCTGTCCACGCCAACGGCTTTCTCAGCTTTGGCGGATCCTACCCCGGCAGCGCGTATGCCGCCAACCATTGCCTGCCCAGCGTTGCAGCCCCCAACGGTGCGATCTTCGCGCTGTGGGATGACCTGGATCCCAGCCAGGGGGGCCGGGTGAGCTATCGCAGCACCGCGGGCTATCTGGCCGTGGAGTGGCGCGACGTGCCGCACAAAAGCGGCGGCGCCAGCACCTTCCAGGTTCTCCTGCTGCCCGATGGCCAGGTGCGCATCAACTACGGCGCCACCGTTCAGACCGGCAGCGCCACCGTGGGCGCGGAAAGCTGGGATGCCAGCTTCGCCTGGCCAGTGGCTTGCAACAACACCGGCGCCCCGCCCAGCTCCGGCCAGTCACTGCTCTGGAACACGGCGCTGCCCTGAAAATGGTCAATGATCAATTGCCAATTGCCAATGGTCAATGAAAGCAGCGCAGTCCCGGCGTTGGGTCCGTCGTTGACTATTGGCGATTGACCATTGACCATTGGCAATTCTCTGATTTTCCCATGCGCATCCTCATCACCGCCGATCTGCACTATCGCCCCTCGCAGCGCGAGGCTTTCATCGCCTTTGCCGGCTGGGTGGCGGCGCAGCGGCCCGACTGCCTGGTGGTGGCCGGCGACGTGGGCCATCCGCTGCGCCTTTTCCGGCGCGCCTTGCAGCTCTTCGCGGGGCTGGACTGTCCCAAGCTGCTGCTGGCGGGCAACCACGATCTGTACCGGGGGGAAAGCGACAGCCGGACGCTGTGGGAGCGCGCCCTGCCTGAGGCCACGCGCGCCGAGGGCTTCGTCTGGCTGGAGGATGAGGTGGTGGTGTTGCCGGCGGGAGGGGCTGGGAAATCCGATTTCTTCGGAGAAATCGGATTTCTTGGCGATGATTCGCAGAAGTTCGGCTTCTCCGCAGAAGCCGAACTTCCTGAGCGTCACATCGCCATCGTCGGCACCATGGGCTGGTACGACTACTCCTCCCGCTCGCCGCATCGGGAGCTGGACGACGCCGCGCTGCGCGCCATGAAGCATCTGGTCAACCATGACGCGGACTACATCGACTGGCCCTGGAGCGATGTCGCCATGGCGCGCTATCTGGCCCGCCGCTTTGCCGGCCGGCTGCGCCGCGCGGCCGCTGATCCGGCGGTCGACCAGGTGCTGGTGATGACGCACGTGCCCATCTTCGAAGAGGCCGTGCCCAACTACCCCGAGAACGATTTTTGGAGCTTGATGCGGGCCTACGCGGGCAATTTCACCCTGGGCGAGCTGGTGCGGCGTATGCCCAAAGTCACTCACGTGGTCAGCGGCCACATCCACCACGCGGGCCACTGGACGGTGTCCGGCAACTTCGGTCCCATCGATGTCCGACTGGTGGGTCGCCCGAAAGCCGCGCCGCGCGCGGTGGTGTTGGATCTATAGAGTTACCAGGAGGCTAAGGGCAGCCGCGCCTTGACATCCAGATCCCAGCCGGCGCGCAGGCCGGCCTCGAAACGATAGTGCGCGGCCGCGCCGATCATGGCCGCGTTATCGGTGCATAGCCAGATGGGCGGGATGGAGTAGGGCAGGGTCATGCGCGCGGCCAGTTGACGGCGCAGCTCGCCGTTGGCCGCCACCCCGCCGCAGACGCACACGTGCCGCGCGCCGCAGTCGGCCGCGGCCAACAGCGTCTTGCTGACCAACGCATCGGCCACCGCGGCCTGGAAGCTGGCCGCGATATCCCGAATCGTCTGCTCCTTGCCGGCGGCCATGCGCTCGCCAGGCTCGGCCGTTCCCCCGTTCTCCCGCTCTCCCTCTCCCCCCGTCACCCTCTGCGCATACCCCTCTGGCCAGGCCGGGTCGCCCAGCGCGGTCTGCTGCTCGCGCACCAGACGCAAGACGGCCGTTTTCAACCCGCTAAAGCTGAAATTGTAGCGCTGCGCCGCGTCGGCGTGGGTCATCAACGCGCGCGGCAGGGGAAAGCGGCCGGCGTCGCCGCCCTGGGCCGCCCGCTGCACCATGGGCCCGCCGGGGTAGGGCAGGCCCAGCAGCCGCGCGGCCTTGTCGAAGGCCTCGCCGGCCGCGTCGTCCAGCGTGCCGCCCAGTCGCCGATAGCGGCCATGATCCTCCATCAGCACCAGCTCGGTGTGGCCGCCGGAGACGATGAGCACGAGAATGGGGAAGGAGGAAGGATGAAGGATGAACGATGAGTCCCGGAGTCCGGATTCGGGATTCATCCTTCCGGCTTCATCCTTCATCCTTTTGGGCTCCAGCCAGTTGGAGTAGACGTGCCCCTCCAGGTGGTTGACGGCCACCAGCGGCAGGCCGGCCATGAAGGCCAGGCCCTTGGCCGCGTTGACCCCCACCAGCAGCGAGCCGGCCAGGCCGGGGCCCTCGGTGACGGCGATGGCGTCCAGATCGGCCCAGGCCAGGCCCGCCTGGGCCAACGCCTCTTCGATCACCGGGTTGATGGCCAGCACGTGCTGGCGGGAGGCGACCTCAGGGAAGACGCCGCCGTAGCGCCGGTGCAGGTCGATCTGCGTGGCCACCACGTTGGATAAGATGTAGCGCCCCTCGGCGATCACCGCGGCCGCGGTCTCGTCGCAGGAGGTCTCGATAGCCAGGATTTGGGTCATAACAGGCTCAAGCTAGATGTCGAAGTCAGCATCGGTGGGTGGTTCAGTCTCGGCGCTGCTGACGGAGTAGACGCGCAGCTCCTCGGCCAGGCGGTTGTCCATGCGCATCTGTTGCATGCGGCGCTCCACCTGGCGCAGATTCTGGGCCACGCGATTGCCGCGGTCGGGCAGGCGATAGTTGCGCTCCTGGGCCTCCAGCAGCCAGTGGCGGGCCTCCCGCAGGTCGCTGGTGTGCAGCAAGAGCTCGCCCAGCTTGGCGGCCGAGATGGCGTCCTGTGGCGCATAGCGCAGCGTCTGGCGCAGATGCTCGATCTCGCGCTCGTCGTTCTCCCGCCGCACCAGGGCCAGCCCTACGTCGAAGATCGAATCGGGGTTGTAGCGCTCGGCGCGATGACGAATCAAGGCGTGGGCGCGCGGCACGATCATGTCCAGCCGCGAGGCAATGCGCATGTAGAGCGAAATCTCCTGGTCGCTGGCCGCGATCTGCACGCTGATCTCCTCGCCGCCGGCGATGATGGCGCGCAGATCGGTGAGCTGTTCGCCCACCTTGATGTGCTCCAGATACTGCGGCTGGTCGGCCACGTTGCGAATGCGCAGGTGCTGGCCTTCCAGGGTGATGATGACCTTGTCGGCGATCTGATAGTCAGTCTTGCCGGCCAGCGTCACCTCCTGCGGCAGCGGATAGTAGATGTCCAGCACCTCCAGGAAATCAGCCGAGTACTCTTTGAGCATGCCGGCATGTTCGTGAATGGTCTCGTCTTCCACCACCTCCACCACCACGCGGGTGCCGACCAGCTTCTCCAGCAGGGGATCGAAGCTGGTGCCGACATAGCCGATCACATCTTTGCCGATGCCGCGCAGGTAGGACTGGCTGGTGTCGGTGACCAGGGCTGCGCCCTTGCGCCGCACCCGGCCCAGCGTCATGGTCAAGGCTTCTGAGAAGGCGTCGGCGGCTGTGCTCAGAAAGTTGCGCAGCGAGCGCCTGGCGCGTCGGAAGATGCCAGGGTGCATCGATCGCTCCACGCTGCGCGCCCGCCGCTCTTGCAGCTCCGGCGTCAGGTCACGGGCATAGCGGTAGATGGCCTGGATATCGCCGTACTCGTCTTTGTAGTAGACATAGCTGGTCTCCATGTGCCCCTCATCGCTCACGTCGCTGCGATAGACCAGCTCGAAGCCCGTGGGCTGCAAGGACATGTCGCCCCAGATGACGTGATTGTTCTTGCGCTCCACGGTGACGTGATAGCCGCTGAAGTCGGTCAGGCAGCGATCCTTGTGCCGCGCGCGCAGGTAGGCGCCGGTCAAAGTGGCCAGCACGATGACACCAAGCGTGATGATGAAAGACCAGTCGACGAGTCCAGCCATTGGCGAAACCTTTGGTATAAGAGCAGAGAGCAGGGAGAATGGGAACGATGAATGATGAATATTGAACGATGAATGCGTGAAATTATGGCATTAGAAACCGGGTTTTTGTCTCGCAGACCAAGGTCATGGCGCCACGAAAGGCCGTTGCGCAGACGAAAACCATGGACGCACGAGAAAAACCCGGTTTCTGAACGATTGGCTGAGCAGTTACTATTGAACGATGAATGAGTGAAATTATAGTGAGATGTGGCGGCAAACGCAAACTGGCCCGGTCTATCAGACCGGGCCAGCATTGTCGCCTGCGGTGGGTGAACGTTAAGAAATTGACCCCGGAGACGCTGCAGCGACGCTTACTGCGGATCCGCCTCCAGCAGCTCGATCAGCACGCCATGCGTTCCCTTGGGGTGCAGGAAGAAAGCGCGGCCTTCGGCGGCCTGGATGGGCTCCTGGTTGATGAGTTGCGCGCCCTTGGCTTTCATCTCAGCCAGCGCGGCCTCCACATCCTCCACCTCCAGGCAGATGTGATGGATGCCCTCGCCGCGCTTGGCCAGGTACTTGGCCACGCCCGACTCCTCGGTGATGGGGGTGATCAGCTCGATCAGGCTGTCGCCGGCCGGCAGAAAGGCGATCTCCACCTCCTGCTCGGCCATCACCTTGCGTGCGCCGATGGGCAGGCCCAACAGCTCGTGATACGCCTGCAACGAGACGTCCAGATCATTGACAACGATAGCGATATGATTGATTTTAGTGATCATGAGGATACCTGAGAAAATAGGTGATCGGGCGATCGGGCGATTGGACGATCGGGCGATTGGGCGATTGGATGATCAGTATGGTTTGACAGTCACCCTGTCACCCCCTCACCCTGTCACCCTGTCATTCCTCATCCGGCCAGACGCGCCACTCCTCGACCTCTGGGTCGAATTGGGCGACGACGGAGCTGGCCAGCTTGACAAATTTGCCGCGCGCCTCGGCTGCGATCTCGCCGTCGGGCAACAAGATCTCGCCGCTGGCCTCGAAGGCGCGCAGGCGCTCGGTGACGATGCGGCCCACGGCCTGCAGCTCGACACCGGTGGGCACCGGCTTGCGGTAGCGCACGGTCAGCTCCACCGTCACGCCCCATACATCGTCGCCGTGTTCCAGCCGGATCGCACGGCCCAAGGTTTCATCCAGGATGCCGGCGATCACGCCGCCGTGGAAGCGACCGGGATAGCCCTGGTGCTGCTCCTGGCCGGTGAAGCGGGCCAGCACCGTGCCGTCGCCCGGCTCGTAAAAGGAAACATGCACGCCGCCGATGTTCTGCTTGCCGCAGATGAAACACATGCGACTGTTGGGTTGTTTGTTCATATCAGATCAGACCCACACATCCGGCTGATATTCGCCAAAGACGCCGCGCAGCACGCCGCAGATCTCGCCCAGCGTCACATACTGCTCCACCGCCTCGACGAAAAGGGGCATCAGCGGGGCGTCGGCAGTCTGGGCGGCCTGCTCAATGCGCGCCAGCAGAGCGGCCACCTGCGCCTGGTCGCGGCCAGCCTTGACCTGCTTGAGGCGCTCGATCTGCTCCAACTGGGCCGACGCGTCCACCCGCAGCAGCTCAGCTTCGCTCTGCTCCTCGGTGGTGAAGCGGTTGACGCCCACCACGATCTGGTCTTTGCGCTCGATGGCCATCTGGGCCCGGTAGGCCGCGTCCTGGATCTCGCGCTGCATGTAGCCCTGTTCGATGGCCACCCGCGCGCCGCCCAGCGCGTCGATCTTCTGGATGTACTCCTCGGCGCGCTGCTCGATCTCGTCGGTCAGCGTCTCGACGAACCAGGAGCCGGCCAGCGGGTCCACCGTGTCGGCCGCGCCCGATTCGTAGGCGATCACCTGCTGGGTGCGCAGCGCGATCTGCACCGCCTTCTCGGTGGGCAGGGCCAGCGCCTCGTCCATGGAGTTGGTGTGCAGCGACTGGGTGCCGCCCAGCACCGCGGCCAG
>JACSRL010000370.1 GCA_014879765.1 Anaerolinea sp.
GATCTCGATACGGCGGCCTACTCGATCCACGGATCTCGATACGGCGGCCTACTCGATCCACGGATCTCGCCCGCGTGGTCTACATGCCCAGCGAGAGCCGGCCCAGCAGCGCCGCAGGCCCCACCCGCAGCAGCAGATAGATGGCCGCGTAGGCCAGGGTCAACCCCCAGGCGCTGCCGCGCGGGCGGGCGGCCTTGAGCAGGACATAGATCAACACCAGATGCCACAGCCAAAACAGGTCGATCTGGCTGGCCAGCAGCCACAGGGGATCGACGGCGTCGGCGATGCGGTCGCCAGAGGCGACGAAATAGCTCAGGCCAGGGTTGACGCGCACCGTGCCCGTGGCCAGGGCCCAGCCGGCGCTCACCAGGTCGCGCAGCGCAAAGGGGAGCCAGGTCCAACTGATGGCCGCGACCAGGGGCGCATAGGGCGTCGCCTCCCCGCCGATGGCCAGGCCGATGAAAAGGATGCCGGCGCCCAGCAGCCAGCCGATGACCAGGCCGAGGAGGCCGGTGACCAAGGATGAGACCGCCAACACCAATGGACTGGAGAAGGCGGCCATCTGCTGGCGCACCTGTTCCTGTTGCGCGGCCGACATGCCCTGCGCCTGGCTTTCCAGCGACTGCATGGCCACGGCCTGTTGCTGCGCGGCCTGGCGGCTCAGCTCATCCAGGCTGACCAGCAGCAGCAGCGCCGAGGCGGCCAGACACAACAACAGGGGCAACAGCCAACGCCAGCGGGGCCGCGCCAACACCGCGGCCAACGTCGCGCGCGGCCGGTCGACGATGCCGACCAGGAGGTGCAGGCTTGACGGGGAGGCTGTCGCTGAAACGTCCATGGCTCTACTCCTTGACTGCTACGAATAATCCATAGGTCAAATCAATTGTCAAGTCCTGAGCCGAGACCTACGTCGCGGAAGACACACGGTCTATTGTCAAAAGTTGCACAATCATAGCAATCGTGGTATCATGCGCGTAGGTTACTTCACAAGTCCCGGACAAGCCGGTGGACTGAACGACTGGCAAAAAGGAGGCAGACAGTTATGGGTGACAGACAGGTTCCGGACATCGTTGTTGGCCGGTTGCCCATCTACCTGAGAGCGCTTACCTTTCTCAAGGCAGACAACCGCGAGATCACATCGTCGCAAGAACTTGGCGACCGCCTCGGCATCAGCTCGGCGCAGATCCGCAAAGACCTATCGCATTTCGGTGAGTTTGGCAAGCAGGGCACCGGCTACGAGATTCGCTACCTGGAAAACAATCTCAAGGAAATCCTGCACGTCGATCGCATGTGGGACGTGGTGTTGGTCGGCGCGGGCGACCTGGGCAATGCCCTGGCCAGCTACAAAGGCTTTGCCGGCCGCGGCTTCCATGTCGCGGCGGCTTTCGATGCCGACCCCGACAAGATCGGCCACGAGATGCCCGGTGGGCTGTTGATCGAAGATGTGGCCAATCTGGAAGCGCGTGTGCAGGCGGCTGGCTGGAAAATCGGCATCATCGCAGTGCCGGCCGACGCGGCCCAAAGCGTGGCCAACACGCTGGTGGGCGCCGGAGTCATCGCGCTGCTCAACTATGCGCCGATCTCACTGATCGCACCCTCCAGCGTGCGCGTCGAGCAGATCGATCCGGCCGTCCACTTGCAGCATCTGACCTACTATCTGGGTTGACGATCTGCGCAGCACAGCCAGGGCTGCCAGCCAGCCCCCAACGGAACACCCGACGAATCAGCCCTGAGATGTACGCCTCAGGGCTGATTCGTCTGCACAGCCGTCGGTTCCATGCACGGAAGAAGTTCAACTTCTCGGAGAAGTTGAACTTCTTCCGTCGCTCCCGCCGGCTCCGTGAACCAGCGGGGGACGGATGCACTAAATTCGGGGCAAATCAGCGCAAAGTATGATGCTCGTCATGTACCAGACGCCTGGAATGAAGTATAATAGGCTCACAGACCGGCGCCCGACACCTGGGCGCGGTCATACGCCGGAAAGCTGACCGCACCGCGCAGGCGCGTTGCTTCAAGGATAAGCCCTATGTTTATCGGAAACATCATGACCCCGGAGGTCATCACCACCACCCCCGCCAGCTCCATCGGCGCGGCCATCGAGCTGATGCGCCAGCACAGCATCCGCCGCCTGCCGGTGCTGGAAGATGAGCGGCTGGTGGGCATCGTCACCGACCGCGACCTGCGCCAGGCAACCAATTCGCCGCTGGTGCTGCGGGAGCGCTGGTACAGCGAATTCCTGCTGGAGGCGATCAAGGTCAGGTCATGTATGACGCCCGACCCCATCACCGTGACGCCGGCCACCCCGGTGGCGCAGGCCGCGCAGCTCCTGCGCCGCCACAAGATCGGCGGCCTGCCGGTGGTGGATGTGGGACAGGCCGATCGCCTGGTCGGCATGGTCACCATCACCGACATGTTGGACTGTCTGATTGAGCTGCTGACGCAGGAAGAAGAGAGCGACTGAACACCTGAGCCGCGGGCTGGCTCGGTCAGGAGACCGGCCAGAGCGCCAGGCTCATGCAAGCACGTTCGATACAATCGATGCGGCCATGGCGGCCGCAATACCACAATGACTGTGGAGGTAAGCAATGGCACGAGGCACTATTGTCGTCGACACCAACCGGTGCAAGGGGTGTGAGCTCTGCACCACCGTCTGTCCCCAGCAGGTGCTGGAGATGGCCGATTTCTACAACACGCGCGGCTATCGTCCGGCGATCCTGGTTGACCCAGAGGGAAAATGCACCGGCTGCACGCTCTGTGCGGTCATCTGCCCCGATGCTGTGTTGACCGTCTACCGTCTGCCCGCGGTCGTCAAGGCGCCGCGCGCGCCGGCGGCCATGGCCCTGGCCGCATAAGGGGAGGAGCTTCATCATGGCAAAAGAACTTTGGAAAGGGAACGAGGCCATCGCCGAGGCCGCGCTGCGCGCCGGCGTGGAGGCCTATTTCGGCTATCCCATCACCCCGCAGACGGAACTGCTGGAATACATGGCGCGGGAGATCCCCAAATATCCGGGGCGCGTCTTCTTGCAGGCCGAAAGCGAGCTGGCCGCGGTCAACATGGTCTACGGCGCGGCCTGCGGCGGCGTGCGCACCATGAGCTCCTCCTCCAGCCCCGGCATCAGCCTGATGTCCGAGGGGCTTAGCTACATCGCCGGCACCGAGGTGCCGGCCGTGCTGGTGGACATCATGCGCGGCGGGCCGGGCCTGGGCAACATCCAGCCCAGCCAGGCCGACTATTTTCAGATGACCAAGTCGCTGGGCCACGGCGACTACCACGCCCTGGTGCTGGCCCCCTCCACCGTGCAGGAGGCCGTGGATCTGACCTACGAATCGTTCGAGCTGGCCGAGAAATACCGCACCGTGGTGGTGATCCTGGCCGACGGCGCCATCGGCCAGATGATGGAGCCGGTGGAGCTGCCCCCCTGGCGCGAGACGATGCGCGAGGAACAGCGGCCTGACTGGGCGCTGCGCGGGGCCAAGGATCGCCCCCACCGCATCCTGACCTCGTTGAACCTGACGCCGGAAGGGCTGGAGCAGACCAATCTGCGCCTGCAGGCCCGCCTGGCCACGGTGCAGCGCAACGAAGTGCGCTGGGAAGAGGAGCTGACCGAGGACGCCGAGCTGTTGCTGGTGGCCTTTGGCACCATGGGCCGCATCTGCAAGACGGCGCTGCGCGCCGCGCGGCGCAAGGGGCAGAAGGTTGGCCTGCTGCGGCCCATCAGCCTCTGGCCCTTCCCGGAACAGCGGCTGCACGAGCTGGCCAGCAAGACACAGCGCATCCTGGTGGTGGAGATGAACGCCGGCCAGATGCTGCTGGACGTGCAGGCGGCCGTGCAGGGCCGGGCGCCTATCGACTTCTACGGCCGGATGGGCGGCATGGTGCCGCTGCCCGACGAGATCAACGAGCAGATCGACCGCCTGATGGCGCTGCCCATCAGCCAGCCTGAGACCAACCAACCGGGCAACGGCTACCACCGCCACGCGGCCGCGGCCGCGGTGGCCAGCCACACCCGCAGGTGACGGAGGAGACCCGCAATGGCATCTATTGAATTGGCAGAGTACGACGTTGTCTACAAACGACCTGAGGCGTTGGTCAACACCACCACCCATTACTGCCCCGGCTGCACCCACGGCCTGATCCACCGGCTGATCGCCGAGGTGATCGACGAGCTGGGGATCGGCGAGCGCAGCATCCTGGTGGCGCCGGTGGGCTGCGCGGTCTTCGCCTACAACTATTTCAGCGTTGACGGCTGCGAGGCCCCGCACGGCCGCGCACCGGCCATGGCCACCGGCCTGAAGCGCAGCCAGCCGGACAAGATCGTCTTCACCTACCAGGGAGACGGCGACCTGGCTGCCATCGGCACCAACGAGATCATCCACGCGGCCGGCCGCGGCGAGAATCTGACGGTGGTCTTCGTCAACAACGCCACCTATGGCATGACCGGCGGCCAGATGGCGCCCACGACCCTGGCCGGCCAGGTGACCACCTCCAGCCCCTACGGCCGCGATGTGGATCTGGTGGGCGTGCCCATGCGGGTGTCAGAGCTGATCAGCACCATCCCCGGCGCGGTCTACGTGGTGCGGCGCTCGGTACACAATGTGGCCAACATCAACAAGACCAAGGCCGCGATCAAGACCGCCTTTCAGGTGCAGATGCAGGGACTGGGGCTGAGCCTGGTCGAGGTGCTCTCCACCTGCCCCACCAACTGGCACATGCCCCCGGCCAAGGCGCTGCAATGGATCGAAGACGCGATGATCCCGGTCTTCCCTCTGGGCGACTACCGCATCGCTGACGCGGTGGTTCCGCTGACCAAACGGACGCGCGGCGGCCAGTGAGTGGTGAATGATGCGTGATGCGTGAAACGTGAAACGTGAAACGTGAAACGTGATTAACAGTGACCAGTAGTCTGACGCCTGTCACCTTGTCACCTTGTCACCTTGTCACCCTGTCACCCTGTCACCTTGTCACCCTGTCACCTTGTCACCCTGTCATCCCGTCATCTCCCACCTGACACGTGATACTCAGGAGCACCTCATGCACGAAGAAATCATCATCTCCGGCTTTGGCGGCCAGGGCGCGCTCTTTGCGGGCCAACTGCTGGCCTATGCCGGCATGGATAGCGGCAAACACGTCACCTGGATCCCCTCCTATGGCCCGGAAATGCGCGGCGGCACCGCCCACTGCACGGTGGTCATCTCCGACGAGCCCATCGGCTCCCCCATGGTGCGCAACCCGTCGGCCGTGATCGCGCTCAACCTGCCGTCGCTGGACAAATACGAAGGGCTGGTCAAGCCGGGCGGCGTGCTGATCTACAACAGCTCGCTGGTGGAGCGCGCGGTTTCCCGCGCTGACATTCGCGTGGCGCCGACGCCGGCCAACGCCATCTCCATGGAGGAGACGGCGCCCCTGCTGGAGGGCAAGCCGGGCGACGCGCGGCTGGCCAACGTGGTGATGCTGGGCGCGCTGGTGCAGGCCACCGGCCTGCTCCCGCTGGAAGCCATCGAAGCCGCGCTGGCCGCGCACCTGCCGCAGCGCCATCGGCGCTGGCTGGAGCCCAACGGCCGCGCCCTGCGCCGCGGCGCCGGCATCGCCGAGGCGGTCGCGCTTTGATCCACCGGAAATCGGAGGCTTGCAAACCTCCGATTTCTCTGTGCGTTTAGTCTGTCGAGGAGAGAATCTCATGGCAACCCCGTGGCACAACCGCTACGCTTTGCGTACTGAAGGGATGGGCAGCTCCGTGATCCGTGAGCTGCTCAAGCTGACCGAACAGCCCGACGTGATCTCCTTCGCCGGCGGCCTGCCTGCGCCGGAGATGTTCCCGGTGGAGGAGTTCAAGCAGGCATCGGACAAGGTGTTGGCCGAGTTCGGCGCCAAGGCGCTGCAATATGGCGCGACCGAGGGCTATTTCCCGCTGCGCAGCCTGATCGTGCAGCAGATGGCGCGCTATGGCATCCACGCCAAAGAGGACAACGTGTTGCTGACCAGCGGCTCGCAGCAGGCGCTGGACATGATCGGCCGGCTGCTGATCAATCCCGGCGACAAGGTCCTGACGGAAAGCCCCACCTATCTGGGCGCGCTGCAGGCGTGGTCCGCCTACCAGGCGCGCTATGTGACCGTGCCCATCGACCAGGACGGCATGCGCACCGAGCTGCTGGAGGAGGCGCTGCGCTCCGGGCCCAAGTTCATGTACATCTTGCCCAATTTCCAGAACCCCGGCGGCGTGACCCTGGCGCTGGAGCGACGCATGAAGCTGGTGCAGATGGCCGATCACCACGGCATCCCGCTGGTCGAGGATGATCCCTACGGCCAGTTGCGCTACTCCGGCGAACACCTGCCGCCGCTGGTGGTGCTGGACCACGAGCACCTGGAAAGCCGGGCCTCCGACGGCCACGGCTATTTCGAGGGCAACGTGATCTACACCAGCACCTTCAGCAAGACGCTGGCGCCCGGGCTGCGCCTGGGCTGGATCGTGGCGCCGGTGGAGGTGATCAAACGCTGCGTGCAGGCCAAGCAGGGCATGGACCTGCACACCAGCAGCTTCGTCCAGATGGTGGCCTACGAGGTGGCCAAGGATGGCTTCCTGGAGCAGCACGTGCGCCGCATCCGCCAGGTCTACGCGCACCGGCGCGATGTGATGCTGGCCGCCATGGAACGCTACTTCCCCGACGAGGTGCAGTGGACGCGGCCGGACGGCGGGCTCTTCCTGTGGGCCTGGATGCCCGAAGGGATGGACGCGGCTGAGCTGCTCAAGATAGCGGTGGACACCCAGCGCGTCGCCTTCGTGCCCGGCCACGCCTTCTATCCCGACGGCCAGGGCAAGAACACCATGCGCCTGAACTTCTCCAACGCCGCGCCGGAGATGATCGAAGAAGGCATCCGCCGCCTGGGCGCAGTGCTCAAGGGGCAGATGGCCGGCAGCAAGCGGGCGGAGAAGGTCGTCGAACGCGTGCTGGCGTAATGCGTAACGAGTAATGCGTAACTCGTAACCGGAGACGATCTCCGTATTATGGAAGAGCTCTCCGGTTACGAGTTACTCGTTACTCGTTACGCATTACCTCCTTCTGCCCGGAGAAACCCCTCGCCATGCCAACACCCACCCTGTACCCCCTGCTTTTCCGCCCGGTGCTCAAAGATTATCTGTGGGGCGGGCGCAACCTGGAGACGAAGCTGGGCCGCGCGCTGCCGGCAGAGGGCGTCATTGCCGAAAGTTGGGAGATCGCCGCGCACGAGGATGGCGCGTCGGTGGTGGAGAATGGGCTTTTCGCGGGCCAGACGCTGACCCAGGTACACGCCTCGCTGGGGATTGACCTGATCGGGACCAACAACGCCTGGGCGCAGCAGCGCGGCAAGTTTCCCCTGCTGATCAAGCTGCTGGACGCGGCCGCGCCGCTGTCGGTGCAGGTCCACCCCGACGACGCCTACGCGCTGACCCACGAAGGCAATGAGCTGGGCAAGACCGAGATGTGGGTGGTGCTGCACGCGGAGCCAAGCGCGGAGCTGATCGTGGGTGTCAAGGCGGGTACGACGCCCGCAGCCTTCCGCCAGGCCATCGCGCAGAACCGGCTGGAGCCTTTCCTGCACCGCCTGCCGGTGCGGGCCGGCGACCACGTCTGCGTGCCAGCCGGCACGCTGCACGCCATCATGGGCGGCCTGCTGATCGCCGAGATCCAGCAGAACTCCAACACCACCTATCGGGTCTACGACTGGGGCCGCGTGGGCGCAGATGGCCGGCCGCGGCCGCTGCACGTGGACAAGGCGCTGGATGTGATCGATTTCGACCGCGTCGCGCCGCAGATCGTCGCACCGGCGTTGCTGGACGAAGCGCCGGGCCTGCGCCGCGAGCTGCTCTGCCGCAACCGCTACTTCACCACCGAGCGGGTCACGCTGGCCGCGGGGGCCCAGTTCCACGGCCTCTGCGCCGGCGAGAGTCTGGAGATCTGGGGCG
>JACSRL010000398.1 GCA_014879765.1 Anaerolinea sp.
TCAACCCTCGGATCGAGTAGGCGCAGCCGTAACGAGATCAACGTTTGGCCCGCCGGCTGAGCAGTTACGACAGAATTACCTCCGACGACGTTGCTGCAAACGCTGATTCAAGTGCCTGGCGCCTGTGGCTGAGCAGTTACCATGAAACTAGATGATAGCCGCCGTCTGGCGACGAACCGCCAAAGCAGACCGCTGATTGAAGCTCGACCGTTACACGATTATCCTATGCCTACACCGCACCCGGATCTCATCCAACCTTTCCTCGATGCCGTGCGCCTGCGCCATCTGGATCGCTGTGAGGCGATCCTGGCCGAGTTGCGCGTGCTGGCGGCAAGCGATGCCCATCTGGCGGACTGGACGCGTTACTTCGCGGGCATCCTGGCCAACGAGCGGGACAACGACCTGGCCGCGGCCGAGCGCATCTTCCTCGACCTGCTGGACAGCCAACCCGATCTGGAGCTGCAAGGCCGGCTTTGCCTGGCGCTGGCGGTCACCTGTCGCCGTCAGGACCGCCTGCACGACTGCATCGCCTTCTGCCGGCGCTGCGAGGCCTGTTACGCGGCGCTGGGCGACCCGGCCGGCCAGGCCAAGGCGCTGAGGCAGATGGCCATTGCCCTGACAGTGGGCTTCGACCAGAGCCTGTTTGGCGCCGAGGTCTTGCCGCAGGTCATCGCCGCGTGCCGCCAGGCGTTGGATCTGCTGCAAGCGGCCCCGAACACCGACGAGAACCGCTGGGTGGCCGGCACCCTCTGGAACGAGATCGGCACCGTCCATCGGATGCAGCGCCAGTGGGACGAGGCCACCGAGGCCTATCAGCGCTACCTGGCCATCAACGAAGCGTTGGGCTTCCACCTGGGCATGGGCATGGCCTATGGCAACCTGGGCGAGCTGCTGGTCAAGCTGGGGCCGGAGCACTGGCCGGAGGCCGAAAACGCCTTTCGCCAGTCGCTGGAGATCGCCCGCGCCAACCATGATCACAGCCAGGAGCTGGACTCGCTGGCCAATCTGGCGCATCTGCACCAGCAGCAAGGCCGGTGGGAGGAGGCGCTGGCTGCCAACCGCGCCGCCATCGCATTGATCGACACCCTGCGGGCGGGCGTGTCGACCGAGGCGGCGCGCGCCGGCTTCTTCGCCACCGTCACCGAGACCTTCGCCAACGCAGTGCTGGCAGCAGTGGCCGCCGGCCAGCCCGACGAGGCGTTGCATCTGGCGGAACAGGCGCGCGCGCGGGCCTTTCTGGACCTGCTGGCATCGGCCGGCGCCGGCAACCAGTTGCGGGCGGCCGGCGTGTTGACGGCCAGCCAGATCCGCCAGGCGCTGGCCCCGGACGAGGCGCTGCTGGCCTACTTCACCACCGGCCTGATGGCCGCGCCGATCCGCCGCGCCGCGGCCGATCTGGATCGCCACCGGTTTCCGCCCGCCAGCACGTTGATCTTCGTCGTCACGCGTGAGGGCGTCAAGGTGATCGCCGGCGACATGTCGCCCAACGATCTTCAGCCGCGGCGGCTGGCTGGGGCCGCTGAACGCCATTTCTTGCAGCCGTCCGTCCGTCGCACCCTGTACGACCGGCTGATCGCGCCGGCGGCCAGCCTGCTGGCCGGCAAACGCCGGCTGCTGATCGTCCCGCACGGCCCGCTGCACTACGTGCCCTTTCAGGCGCTCATCGCGCCCGACGGCGAGACGCTGCAGCGGCCCGGCGGGCCGGCGCTGGTCTATGGCCCGTCGGCCAGCGTGCTCTTCCGGGCACGCGCCGCCAGACCAGCGGAAGCGCCAGCCGCCCCCAGGGTCTGGGAGCTGCCCTGCCTGGCCCTGGGCTTCGATGGCGAGACCGGCCAGCGGCTGCGCTTCGCCGAGGAGGAGGCCGGCCGCATCGCCGCGCTGCTGGGGGGCGAGGCGCTGACCGGGCCGGCCGGCAAGCGGGAGGCGCTTTTCCAGCGCGGCCCGGCTGCCCGCTATCTGCACATCTCCTGCCACGGCCAGTTCGACCCGGCCGCGCCGCTGGAGTCCTTCCTGCACCTGGGCGCCGGCGAGAAGCTGACCGCGCAGCAGGTGCTGGAGGGGCCGCGCCTGAGCTGCAACCTGGTCACCCTCAGCGCCTGCGAAAGCGGGCTGAGCCAGGTGTACCGCGGTGACGAGCTGATGGGGCTGGTGCGGGCCTTCCTGGCTGCCGGCGCGCCGGCCGTCCTGGCGACGCTGTGGCGGGTGGATGAGCGCTCGACGCGGCTGCTGATGGAGCAGTTCTACCGGCTGGTGAGTGCCGGGACGGGCTTTGCCACGGCCTTGCAGCAGGCGCAGCTCTATCTGCGCACCCTCAGCCGAAAGGAGGCGCTGGCCCTGCTGGGCGGCGACGCCTGCGACGCGGGCTGGGCCGAGCAGCCCTTCGCTGATCCCTTCTACTGGGCGCCGTTTATCCTGATCGACGGCGGCCGATGACCTGCGGCAGCCTGCGCTGCCTCAGGCCCTTTCGACCGTGAAGCTGAGCTGGGGCAGAGCGGAGGCCGGCAGGTCGTCGAAAAGCGCCTTGCCGTAGGGGTCGGTCTCCTGCTGGTCGAGGGTCGCGTCGCCGCGGCGCAGGGTGACGAGGCTGCCGGCCAGATGCGGCCAGCCGCCGCGGCTGGGGATATCCACCGCCACCTCCACCGTCCACCGCTGCGGATCGCCCCGCTGCGGCTCGGCCTCGATGCGCACAGCCAGATCGTCCACCGCGTCGGCCAGTTCGTAGCGCAGCCCGACCGGCGCGTCGCTCTTGAGCATGGCCGGCTGTAGGGCTGGCCCTGACAGGCTGGCCAACAGCTCGGCCGTCCACTGGATCACCAGCCGGCCCAGTCCGTCCAGTCGCCAGGGGCGAGCGGCTGGCTGAGCGGCTGGCGCGGCTGGCCGCGGCGGCAGATAGCTGAAATCGAAGGAGGGGGCCACGGGAGGGGGCGCCAGCTTGCCGCTTCGTTCCAGCGCCAGCAGCGCCATCAACTCCTGATAGGTCTGCTGGCAGTCAGCGCAGTGGTCCAGGTGCGCGGCCACGGCGGGAAAGCGCGTCCCGACCGGCTGGCCGGCCAGATGGGCGTCGACGTAGGCCGCCAACTGCTCCTGGCAGGGCGCGCAGTCGGGCGCGGACAAATCTTCGTCGAACAAAGCCTGCAAGATCGATTGAACCTGGGAAGCCATCATCATTCTCTTCGCGTCGTCTCACCGCCAGTGATGCGGCGACAACGTGATTTCTGTCACGCAAACACGGCCAGTGCGCTGCGGTCCAGCCCGGATTGCTCCAGACAGGCGCGCAACTGGCGCTTGGCGCGCTGGATGATCAGATAGACCGCGTTGGCGGTGGTGTCCAGCGCCCGCGCCACCGCGTCGGCGCTGACGTCGTCGCCCAGACAGTTGAGCACGGCCAGACGGTAGCGTTCCGAGAGGCCGGCCAGGCAGCGCTGCACCAGGTCGCACACCTGTTGTTGCTGCGCCTGCCGCACCGGATCGGCCGCGCCGGAGGGATCCGCCAGCTCCAGAGTCAGCTCAGCCTCGGCGTCGTTGTCGCCGTCGCCGGCCTGGGGCAGGGGGCTGCGGCGCGTCCAGTAGGACTTGCGCAGCTCCATGGCGGCCTGGTTGCGCACGATCTGCGCCGCCCAGGAGGTGAAGTTGCCGGTGGCGTTGTAGCGGCTGAGCAGGGCAAAGTGGTCGCGCGCCAGCTTCTCCAGCGTCTCCTGGACGAAATCCTCGGCCAGCGCGGCCAGCTCCTCGGCAGCGAACTCGGCCAGGCGGTAGAGATCAGTCTGGCGTAGACGCAGATAGTTGTAGGCCACCACGTAGAGATAGCGGGCCAGGTCTTGGTGCGCCGAGCGTTGGGCATCGTCGCCGCAGTCACCGCAAAGCGCTTGCATCCAGTCAAGATTGCTGCGCCGGGTCATGGGGATCCCTTTCGTTGCAATGGAGCGTTCAGGTCGGATCGGAGTGGGGCGATTGTACAACAAGGCCTGTGGCTTGGCAAACGCACTGGAGCGACAATCGACGGGCGTACCTGCTCAGCCGGCGGGGCAGGTACCAAATTCAGTAGCTCACGATTTCGGTCTCACGCAAAGGCGCAAAGACCGCAAAGGGCAGCTTTCTTGGTGCCTTTGTGTGAGAATCGTGGACTACTGAAATTGCGTTTACCTGTCACGAACGGTTTTGCGCAGTGCATTGTCCTACTGCCCGGCTTGGTTCATCAGCGATTCTAGAACGTGCCCGGCCAGGTAGGGTTTCAGGACTTGCAAGGCTCGGGCGGGACTGTCGGTGTATGTCACGTGCTCCTGACCGTCGACAGTCACCCTCCAGGGAACATGATCCTGACCCTGAGATTGCGACTCGAAGCGCACCACCTGATCAGCCGTCGCGATGACCAGCGCGACCGTGGGGTAGTCGTCGGTGTGGGTGAAGAGCGGCAGATAGGGGCCCGGCTCCAGAGGCGTGCCAGCCAGCACGGCCAGCGCTTCTTGCCACGCCCCCAGTGGCAGGCTGATGGCGGCTGTTGCGGTGATGGGAGCCGTGTATCCCGCCACCGAGAAATGAGCCATCCCCGTGAGTCCATCGGCGTCGGCGTCCAGGCTGTAGTGCGCCTCGATAGGCGCCAGCGGGGACAAGCCTGTCCACGAGTCGACAATCGAAACTGAAATGACCTTCCCTGAGTCGATGGCCGCCAGGCTGATCGCATCGACGGGCTGATAGGGCTCAGCTCTGCCGTCAGGCCCGGCCCTGGTCAAGATCTGGTCGAAGTACCCGTCCAACAGCAGCAGGTTGCTGCGTGGAATCAACGAGGTGACGAACCGAGAGTCTGTCCAGAACTGCCCATCCTCCAGCACGATCGAACCTGTGATCACGAGACTCGGAACAGCCACGTCAGCGTCGCTCAGATCTTCGTAGCTATAGGTGAGGGTGAACGCGCCGTGGGCATCGATCTCCATGGTCGGCGCAAAGAACTCTTCCGACGTCCAGGTTCCTGCGAGGGCGCTGAAACCTGTTTCGGCGTCGGTCGGGACGACAGCAGTCACGGTCGGCGCCGTCGTAGGAACCAATTCTGCATCAGGCACAGGGGGAACGGTGGGTGGGACCACGACTTCTGGCTGCGTAAAGCACGCGGAGCTTACACCCAGGACGACCAGCATCGTCGTGATCGACACAGCCAGGCGCAGTCTGTTCAGGCAAAGCATCGGTAATCCAGGCATCTGTTCTCTCCTAAATCAGATGAGTTTCCTCATCAAATCAAGCACAAGTCCAGCGAATTGTCCAGCGCCAGCGGCCCTGAGCCTGTCTCAAGGGCGCAGCACCAACTGCTGCGCCAGCGCCGCATAGCGCGCCTGCTCGCGCGGCGTCAGCGGCCGCTTGACGGTTTGGCGCAGCGCCTGGGCGCGCCGGAACTGCGCGGCGGCTTCGTCCAACTGGCCGCCGCGCCAGGCCAGCTCGCCCTGCACCAGCCAGGCCGAGGCGGTGACGACGGCGTCGCCGCGGCTTTCGTAGTGCGCCAGCGCGGCGGTGGCCAGCGCCGCGGCCGCGGCATAGTCCCCCTCCTCGATGGCGATGCGCGCCAGCAGCAACTGCGGGTCGGGCAGGTAGTGGCTGTCGCCCAGCGCCTCGAAAAGCTGCAAGGCGGCCTGCGCCATCGGCTTCGCCCCCGCCAGATCCCCCTGGTCGTAGAGCACGTCGGCCAGGTTGTGCAGCACGAAGGCTTGCATCCAGCCGGCCGGCCCCGCCATCACCGCCTCGTGCGCCCGCTCCAGCCACTGCCGGGCCTGCGCGCAGTCCTGCATGTCCAGGGCGACGACGCCGATGTTGGCCCAGGCCTGGGCCGGGTCGGATGTGGGGTCGGCGTCGATGCTGGCCAGCAGCCAGTCGATGGCCTGCTGGTAGTCGCCCATCGTGTAGGCGGTCAGCCCCATGTTGTGCAACGTCGTGGCGACGCCCAGCGCATCGCCCAGCTCGCGGCGCAGCGCCAGCCCTTCGGCGTGGCAGGCCAGGCTGCCGGCGTAGTCGTCCCGCGCCAACTGGATGGAGGCCAGCCCGTTGAGGGCCCGCGCCCGGGCCGAGAGATCGGGCGTGGTCAACTGCAAGGCGGCGTGCAGCAGCTCCTCTCCCAGCTCGAACAGGCCGCGGCGGTACCAGAACCACCACAGATTGCCGGCCAGGGCGATGGCCAGCTCCCCCTGCTCCTGCGCCAGCGCCCAGCGCAGCGCGGCCAGGCAGTTGTCGTGATCGGCCAGCGCGGCCTGCATCCAGGCGACCTGGTCGTCGCCCAGCAGCCCGGCGAACACCTGCCCCGTGAAGGCGTGGAAGTGCTCAGCGTGGCGTCGCTGGCTGTCGTCGAGCTGGCCCGCGGCCGCCAGCCGCTCCAGGGCGTAGGCGCGCAGCGTCTCCAGCAGGCTCACCCGTTGACCGTCGAAGGCTGCCAGGTTGGCGCGCGCCAGCGCGGCCAGCAGTCCGGCGTCGGCGCCGGCGATGGCCTGGGCCGCCTGGGCGGCGCCGCCGCCGACCAGCACGCCCAGCCGCGCGAAGGCTTCCTGTTGCGCCGCGGGCAACATGCGCACGCTCCACTCGATGGCCGCGTGCAGGGTGCGATGGCGCTCGGCCACGTTGCGTCGGGTCTGTTGCAGCCAGGTGGAGGAGAGCTGGCCGTGGCCGCGCAGGGCCAACAACTGCTGAGCCGCCACCTGGGGGGGCAGCTCGCGCAGCCGCACCGCGGCCAGCTCCAGCGCCAGCGGCAGCCCGTCCAGCGCCACACAGAGCGTCGCCAGCGGCAGCAGGTTCTCGGCGTTCAGCGCAAAGGTGGGATCGGCCGCGCGCACCCGCGCCAGCAGCAACTGCATGGCCGGCGTCTGGCCCCAGACCGCGGCATCGGGGGGCTGCGCCAGGTCAGGCATGGGTAAAGGGCCTAGCGGCCACTCCTGCTCGCCGTACAGGTCCAGCGGGACGCGGCTGGTGCAGAGCAGCTTCAGGAAGGGGGCGCGGCCCAGCCAGTCCACGAAAAGGGGGGCGCTTTCCAGCACGTGCTCGCAGTTGTCCAGCACCAGCAGCAGGCGGCGCGGGGCCAGATAGGCGGCGATCGCCTGCTCGGCCGGCTGGCCGGGCGCGGGGGTCAGGCCCAGCGCGGCCAGGAGGGCATAGGGCACGTCGCCGGCCGCGGCTACGTCGGCCAGCGGCACGAAGAGCGCGCCATCGGCGAAGCCGGGCAGGGCCTGGTGAGCGAGCTCCAGCGCCAGCCGGCTCTTGCCGATGCCCGGCGCGCCGACGACGGTGACCAGCCGGGCGCCGGCCAGCAGGGCCAACAGGTCGGCCAGCTCGCCGGCCCGGCCGATGAGCGGCAGCAGCGGCGCGGGCGGCCGGTGCAGCGGCGCGGCCGGCGCCAGCGCCCGCTCGCTGGTAAGCTGGACGCGCGTCGCGCGCGTGCGGGTGATGGTGATCTGCTGGTCGCTGCGTGTGCGGCCGGCCAGGGCCAGGAACTGCTCCACCAGCGCCGTTTCCTGTCTTTGGAAGAGCGCGGGCACGAAGAGCGCGGCGATGACCGCCAGATCGGGCAGGCGCGAGCCGTTTTCCAGGCGCGCGATCTGCTCGCGGCTGTAGCCCACCGCGCGGCCCATCTCGTCCTGGGTCAGGCGGGCGCGCTTGCGCAGCAGGCGCAGCGCATCGGGAAAGGTGTCGGGAAGCGTAGTCAACACAAGCACGTTCGTTGCAAATCCTTGGTTTTGGGACGCTGATGGACGCGGAGGAACGCGGATCAGAGGGACCAATTATGTCGGCCTTCCGGTCTGCGTTCATCCGCGTTAATCCGCGTCCAGTCGTTGCCTTAGGTAAGGGACGCTGATGGACGCGGAGGAACGCGGATCAGAGGGACCAATTATGTCGGCCTTCTGGTCTGCGTTCATCCGCGTCAATCCGCGTCCCAAAACGCGCTGAGGCTGTCACAAAATGTCACCACAGGTC
>JACSRL010000063.1 GCA_014879765.1 Anaerolinea sp.
CGGGCCGGTCTCCTGACCGAGCCCGCCCTTGCCTGCCGCCAGCTCGGGCCGGTCTCCTGACCGAGCCCGTTCCTGCCTGCTCACGGGCGTCCGCCGGAATCCGGGGCGAGGACTCATCCAGTGTAACAGAACCCGCGCCGAAGCACAATGGCCTGTTGGGTGTATTTTAGGTGCAAAGTTGCCGCTCAAGCGCCCGGCGCCTGAGACAAAAAAAGGAGAGCCGTTGTGTTACAACAGCTCTCCTGGCAAACTCAGCGTCTCAGATCGTGTGCAGCGACGCTAGGCGCTGCGCAGACGGAAGGCCGCGATGATCAGGAAGATGCCGCCGATCAGCAGCCAGATGCCGATGACGAAGGGCATGCCCATGGCGGTCTTGACCGGGTTGGCGATGATGATGAAGCCGAAGATCAGCGTCAACACGCCCAGGGCGCCCGCGCCCAGGCCGGCGCCGCGGAAGGCCGAGATCAGCATGATGATGCCGTACATGATGCCCAGGAAGCCGATGATCCAGGCAAAGGCCACGCCGACCATCGCCGTGGTCAGCAGCCGATCCAGCGTCGCGGCGTCGCCGGTGAAGCCGCTGATGATGATGCCGCCGGCCAGGATGCCGATGATGCCGGTGAACAGCTTCCAGCCCCAGGCGGTGCGGTCGCGGAAGAGGCCGATCAGGTCCAGGATGCCGAGGATCAGCCAATAGACGCCCAAAATCAGCACGGCGGTTTTGGATGTGCGCACCGGCTGCATGAGGAACAAGGCGCCGACGATGATGGACAGGATGCCCTGAACCAGTGGGAACCACCACTTTACGGGCTTCGGAGCGGCAAGCGCTTCTGCGGTCATGGGAACAACTCCTTAGGATTGAATGTGATCGATGAGCGATCCACAGGGTGGCTGGGCGTGCTGCCGGCGTCGCCGGCCTCGCGCCAGCACAGACGATGGCGTAAGTGTACCAGAATTCCCCAAAAAACACAAGGGGGGTTTTCATCGGCGGCACCTGCCCAGTTCGAGAAAGTCGTTCAGAAACCGGGTTTTTCTCGTGCGGCCATGGTTTTCCTCTGCGCAACGGCCTTTCATGGCGCCATGATCTTGGTCTGTGAGACAAAAACCCGGTTTCTAATGCCAGGCCTGAGCAGTTACGAAACCATGCTTTCTTGCTGCCGACAGCCGGACCAGCGCACTCACCCCCGCGGAGTCGAGGCTTTTGCCGGGTGCGGGAGGCTGCCTGCTCGGCGGTCAGGCGCAAAATTCAGCGCGATGTAGCGCGTGGCCTGACTGACGGTCAGCGGCTGGCTGGTGTTGCCGGCGCGGATATAGAACTCCTCCTTGCCCTTGAAGGTCAGATAGGCCGGCACGCGGGCCGGCTGCACCGAGAGCAGACAGATGGTCTGGTCCTCGATCTGCTCGAAGGCCAGGGCGACGAACTGCCGGAACTCCACGCCGATCATGTTGTTGAAGGCCATGTTGAAGGCGTTCTCGAAGCCGTCCGCGTTCTTCTTGGGCAGGGCGCCGAAGTCGCGCTCCAGCCCCAGCACCTCGCCCGCGTCGCTGACGCCGATCAGCAGCGCGCCGCCGGCCGTGTTCATGAACGCGACCAGGTTCTTCATCACCGGCTCATAGAGGTCTTTGTTGACGGCCTGGCGGTAATAGTCCCACATCAGGCTGGCTTTGAACTCGACGAATTGGCCCTCGCCCGCGGCGATCAGATCAGCCGCCCGCGCCGGTTGTTGCATGGCCTGTCGGGCGCGCGCCAGCTCGACCATAGCCATGATCTGGGCCGCGTAGTGCTCCGGGTTGGGGATATCCTTGAGGGTCGCCAGCCGCGCGCCGGCCGCGTCGTTCAGCGCCAGGTCGCCATAGTCCAGGCGGCGGCCCAGCGGCCCCTGGCTGACGGCCACCGCGGCGACGCCGCTCAGCTCAGCCAGCAGCTTCTCTCCCTGCACACCCCCGGTCCGCCGCACAACAGCCCAGCCATCCACCTGATAGATCGGCAGATACCAACTGATGAAGGCGATGGCCACCAGCAGAAACTCCACCAGCGCCAGCAGCAGCACCACGAACAGGGTATAGTCGGGCACCATGCGGGCGAGCATGGACTGCTGATAGTCGCCGCGCAGATCCAGCGCCAGGGCAACGAAGGCAGGCAGCAGGGCAAAGAAAAGGATCAACACACCCAGTCGCTTGATGAAAAGGAAGGGCGTCTTGCGGAGAATAAGCTCAGAGGGGTGCATGAAAAGAGAGAGGAGAAGCCGCCTCGCGGCGGCGGGCGCTGCCGCCGGTCCTGGGAACCGGCGGCAGCACAGCCGATGGCGCAGCGCGCGCGTTTTGTCAGTAGGCGGCGCTTTGGGCGGCCGCGCGCTCGGCCGGGCTCATGGAGTCGGGATCCACCGAGGCGCGCAGGTTGGCGTCCATGCCTGGCGGCAGGGTGGTCTGCAACACCTGCCCCTGGTGTTCCCGCAGAGCGGCCAGCACCGCGTCGGCGTTGCCTTCCCGCACGATCATGAACAGCGCCGACTCGCCAGGTTGCAGGCCCTCACCCACCTCTTTGACGTAGTCCTTGGAAATCCCCATGTCAGCCGTTGCGCCGATGGCTGCGCCGGCCGCCGCGCCGACGACCAGGCCCGCGACGGGAAATAGGATCCCTGTCAGCAACAGGCCCACGCCGCCGCCGATCAGCGCGCCCCATTTGACGCCGCGATCGATTTCATTGTGGATATCCAGTTTGCCATCCTCGCCGCGGCTGACCATGGCTGCGTCGTCGAGCTTGACCAGGCCCTGTTTCGACAGGTCGTTGATCGTCCTGCGAACCTGGGCCGCCTGGTCGGGTGTGTTGTACTTGATCACTACCGTGTAGTTGGTGCTCATGGGTTTGTCTCCTTATCGCTGCGTGAGAGAAATTGACCTTGGCTACGGACCGATCGCCAGGCGTCCCGCCGGGTTTGGTGCGAGTCGACCGCCAGAGCCGGGCGGGACGCCCTGTCGATCATCGAATATGGAATAATCGTCAAGCGGGACGCCCTGAACTACCGATTGCGACCGTAGCGCTCGTGGCTGGAGACCCAGTCCGACGACGAGATGGCCGAGGCCAGGCTGATCTCGCCGGCCAGCGCCACCGCGGCCACGATCTCGGCCAGCTTCTGGACGGTGCCGCGGCCGTAGCAGCCCAGCAGCTCCAGACACTCGCGCTGGGTGGCCAGGCTGGTGCCGCCGCCGTAGGTGGCCACGATCAGCGAGGGGATGGTCAGCGCCAGGTAGAGATCGTTCTTGTCGGTCAGCTCGCAGTAGAGAATGCCAGCCGACGACTCGGCCACGTTGGCCACGTCCTGGCCGGTGGCGATGAACATGGCAGTGATGCCGTTGGCCGAATGCGCGCCGTTGTTGTTGGCCCCGGAGAGGATCGCGCCGACGTTGGCCACGTTGAAGTGATAGAAAAGCTGTTCCGGCTTGACCCGCATGTGCTGGATCAACACGTCGCGCGGGATGGTCACCTCGGCCACCACCCGCTTGCCGCGGGTGTGCATGACGTTGACCTGGCTGGCCTTCTTGTCGGTGGCCAGGTTCGACTCCAGGTAGAAATGGCGGATGCCCTCGTACTGGTCGAGAATCCAACTGCATGCGGCGAAGGTGGCGCGGCCCACCATGTTCTGCCCGGCCGCGTCGCCGGTGGTGAAGTTGAAGCGCAGGAAGGCGAATTTGCCCGCCAGGTAGGGATCGATGTAGGCCAGCTTGGCCACGCTGGAGGTGGCCTCGGCGTGATCGCGGATCTCAGCTATGTTGGCGTTGACCCAGGCCACGAAGTCACGCGCGCCGCGTGCGTCGTCGAAGACAAAGACCGGCGCTCGCTGCATGGCGTCGCCGATCACCGTCACCTCGGCGCCGCCGCTAAGGTTGATGATCTTCATGCCGCGGTTGTAGGAGGCCACCAGCGTGCCCTCGGCCGTGGCCATGGGGATGATGAACTCCCCCTGCGCGTGCTCGCCCTTGATGGTCAGCGGGCCGGCAAAGCCCAGCGGCACCTGGGCCACGCCGGTGAAATTCTCGATGTTGCCGGCCGTGATGTGCGGGTCGAAGGAGTATTGCGGGATGTGCTCCAGCTTCTTGCCGGTGAACTGCTCCACAAAACGCTGGCGCTCGCCGATGATGGCCGCGCTGTAGTTGTCAGCATTGTCGCGCGGGATCTTGACCACATTCTCCACCTCGGCGCTGACCGCGCTGTCCACCTTCAGGGTCAGGTTGCCGAAGTTGCCGGCCGAGAAGGCGACCTCCAGCTTGTGGATGCCCTCGCCCAACGGCTCGATGCGGCAGATCACATCCAGCGTCTTGCGCAGCGGAAAGTCGATAGGCTTCTGGGCCAGGTCGTCGGGCCTGACCTGTTCGCCCGTGTCCAGGATCAGCGTGATGGCCGCGCGCTGCACGGCCACGCCGTCGAACTTGACGCCGTGCAGCGCGGTCACGCTGGTGTCGCTGAGGCGATTCTTGAGCGAAAAGCGCACGCCATCGGCGGTGTTGCGCAGGCTGTTGAACGTATAAAGCTGCTTGAGCACCATGCTGGGAATGGGCAAGGCCATAGTCGATCTACCTCCGGCTGGATATGGGATTTTTGGACTGCTGCGTAGGCAGGAACAGATGCGACGCGATTATAGCACAGGTCACGCGGATGGCAAGTCACGCTCGCCTAATCAGAGCAAATCTGCCATCATCATGATCTCATTCAACACGTCGACAAGGCTAGGCGCCGACGCTGCCACGACGACATCTTCGCTTCCCACATACTTGTGGTGTGGATACGTCGGCAAATTCAGCTTCTTATGGTGACCGGTGTTGTCATAGCGAAAAACCAGCGCCTGTTGGGCGTCCATATACTGGTAGACGTAGGTGAAACGGTCGATCTCATACTCCACATCGATGTACTCGCGCAGGTGCAGGGTGGAGCCGTCGACGAAATACAGCTCCCCACGGATGAACCCCTCATGCCGCGCCCGTTTGTCGTAGGTCACGTTGGATGACACTACGATAGAAGATGCCTCGATTAGGGCCGCAATCTGCTGGAAATAGCTCTCAATGGACAAATCTGATCCCCCGATAGGCATCGGCTTTCTCACGTAGGCGGCCTAGCAGGCGGTACTCGCCTACCCACTCGTCGAACTCCAGCGTTTCCGACAGCTCATCGTTCTCATATCGTTGAACAAAGCGCGCGCTGCTCATTCCGTGGGCAGACTCGAAAGCGCGCAAACGCTGTTCAGTCCGCTGGATGGCAGCATCGATCATGCGCAGCTCGCTGTTCAACGCAGCTTCGATCAGCGGCCGAAGCGGCCGCTGGGTGGTCGCCGTTAGCGTCAGTTGGTTCATAGTTCTCCTGTAACTATTCAGCCATAGGTGCCGGGCACTTCGCGTAGCATCTACGCTTGTAATGCGACACGTGAAGCTAATTCACGCTATGAAGTCAAGCGCAAGTGCCCGGCACCTGAACAGTTACGTTCTCCTTCATGAAAACCCGGCTATTTCCAATCCCTGGCTGCATCTGGCAGGAATTGTAACATCAGCACAGGGGCAAGTCAAGGGCTATCGCCACCGGAAAAGCTGTCCGCCATTCCGATTACGGGTCACGGCTTACTCGTCACGCCTCACGTCACAGCGTGCGCGCGTAGCGAAATTCCTTGAAGCCAACGGGATCCGCGTTGACCGCCGCGTCCACCGCCACGTGGATCATGGCCGGCAGGCCAGACTGCACCGCGGCCTGCAAGGCAGGGGCCAGCTCGTCGATGGTGTCCACCTTGACGCCGAAGCAGCCCATGGCCTGGGCCATGAGATCGTAGCGCACGCCGGGGGTGAACTCGATGGGGCCGTGGTGTTCCGGGCCGAAGCCGGCGAAGTTGTAGGCGGTCTTCTCCATGCCCCAGGCGTCGTCCACGGCCACCACGACGATCACCGCCGCGCCGGCCCGCCGCGCGGTCTCCAGCTCCATGACGTGAAAGCCCAGCGCTCCGTCGCCGGTGATGCAATAGACCGGCCGCTCGGGCGCGGCCAGCTTGGCGCCGATGGCCATGGGCAGCCCCGTGCCCAGGTAGCCCATCTGCACCGAGTAGAGAAAACTGTCCGGCCGCAGTATCGGGTTGAAGGCCACTCCCCACAACACCGTGTTGCCGCCGTCCAGCACCGTCACCGCGTCCTCGCCGAAGAACTGGTTGACCAGCATCACCATCTGGCCGGGATTGACCCCGCGGCCGCTGCTGGCAGTCATGTAGGCCATGCCCCCTTGCAGCGTGGCAGCCGACAGCTCGCGGTAGCGGGCCAGGTCGGGCATCTCGCCGCGGGCCGGGGTGTTGGCCTGCACCGCGGCCCGCAGTGCGGCCAGCGCCGCCCTGGCGTCCGCCACGATGGCCACGTCCACCGGCCGGTTGAGGCCGATGGAGAGGGGATCGACGTCGATCTGGATCGTCTTCTGCCGGCCAGGATCGCCCCAGGCCGGCGGCATGCCCCAGCCGTCGTACTCGCCCAGCCGCGCGCCGACCACCAGCACCACGTCGGCCGCGTTGCGCGCCATCATGCCGGCCTGCATGTCGAAGATGTGGAAGTAGTGGGGGTGATCCTCGGGCACGACGCCCCTCGCGCCCACGCTGTTGCCCAAGCCGGCCGCCAGGTGATCGCCCAGCGCCATCAGCTCAGCCGACGCGCCGGCCCACAGCACCCCCTTGCCGGCGTAGATGAAGGGCCGCTGGGACGCGGCCAGCAGCTCGGCCGCCTGCCTGATCAACGCCGGATCGCCCGCGCCTACGTTGAGCACGCGGTTGTTGGCGGCCGGGGTCAGCCGCAGCTTGCTGGCGTCGATCTTCTGAGGCAGCAGCTCGTCGGGGATGGCCAGAAAGGCGGGACCGGGCCGGCCGCTGGTCGCCGCACGCACGGCCGCGCGCACCATCTCCGGCGCCCGCTCCGGCCGGCTGATCAGCGCGCTGTACTTGGTGACCGGCTGGGCCATGGCCACCAGGTCGGTGCCCTGCCAGGCGCCGTCGCGGGCGGGATTGTTGACCGCGCTGCGCCGCGTGCAGGCGATGCCGATCACCGGGTGGCCCTCGCCCTGCGCGCTGCTGAGGCCGGCGATCAGATTGGCGCCGCCCGGCCCTGGGTTGCCCAGCGCGGCGGCCGGCCGGTGCGCCAGCCGCGTGTAGCCCTCGGCGATGTGAACCGCGGCCTCCTCGTGGTGGGCGTTGACATAGCGCACGCCATAGCGTTCGGCGTGGACCACAAAAGGAATATGCGCGCCGTCGATGATGCCGGCGATCAGATCGATGCCTTCGGCCTGCAAGGACTGCATGAGCAGTTCGCCTACGGTGATTTCGGTCATGGGGGGGCTCCTTGGAGAGTGATGCGTGAAACGTGAAACGTGATGTGTGGGTGAGGTAGTTGTGGTTAGAGATGGGGTGGGTCGGATAGTGGGATGTTGGACAGGAGGTCGTGAAGGGTGGCGTGATTCAAGCCTTCGGAGACGACCTGATAGATGGGCTGCTCTTCGCGCAAAGCCTGCCTGCGCTGTCGTGGGATCATGGCGAGCAGGAGCCGGATGATCTGTGTGACAAGGCTGATACGGTGTTGAGCGACCTTTTCGCCCAGAATATGCCGACCTTTGTAGTACCAATCACGGCCTTCACGCGCCGAACCGAGGGCATACTCATAGAACCGCGCCCGATCCCGTCCAGTGCCACGGCTGTAGCCTTCTGCCACATTGGCGCCAATCGAACCGACCGAGCGATACAACTGATCAGACAAAGCCAGCGTGCGTCTATCCGCTGCCAACTTAGTTGTATCATGCCAACTCAAATCGGAAACAAACAACGCCAACCGATAAGCCTCCACCTTCCACAGAGAATCATCAGCAGGACTTACGCAAAACGGGTCTCGATACGGCTCTGCGGGTTGAGTAGCGGGTTAGTCAGGGCCTCTCA
>JACSRL010000170.1 GCA_014879765.1 Anaerolinea sp.
AGACGCCGCCTGGCCCTACTCGACCTGCGCTGGCCACCTATGCCGTTCAACCAGATTCAAACACACCCAGTAACTGCTCAGCCGGCGGGTGCGTGTACGTTGATTGAGTAGGCCGCCGTATCGAAACCAACGTACACGCACCCGCCGGCTGAGCAGTTACCACACCCAAAACAAAATTGGGCTGATGAGCCACCCGCGGCTCATCAGCCCAATTTGAATGTCCGCAAAGCCGGACGGACGATCAGTTGACCAGTTCAGCCAGTTCCTGCTCCAGCGAGGGCTGGGCGACGCCGGCGTGGATGAACTCCTCGGTCATGCGGCGCGCTTCGTCGTCGGTGAACTGCTTGGGCGGGGATTTCATGAAGTAGGAGGAGGGCGCCACGATGGGGCCGCCCAGACCGCGATCCATGGCCAGCTTGGCGCAGCGCACCGCGTCGATGATCACGCCGGCCGAGTTGGGCGAGTCCCAGACCTCCAGCTTGACCTCCATCTGCAAGGGCACGTCGCCAAAGGCGCGGCCCTCCATGCGGATGTGGCACCACTTGCGGTCGGTGAGCCAGGGGATGTAGTCGCTGGGGCCGACGTGGACGTTCTCCGCGCCCAGATCGTAGGGCAGTTGGCTGGTGACCGCGTTGGTCTTGGAGATCTTCTTGCTCTCCAGCCGCTCCCGCTCCAACATGTTGTAGAAGTCCATGTTGCCGCCGAAGTTGAGCTGGTAGGTGCGGTCCAGGTGTACGCTGCGATCCTTGAACAGATTGGTCAGCACGCGGTGGGTGATGGTGGCGCCCACCTGGCTCTTGACGTCGTCGCCGATCACCGGCAGCTTGGCATCGCGGAAGCGCTTGGACCAGTAGGGGGAGCTGGCGATGAAGACGGGGATGCCGTTGACGAAGCCGCAGCCAGCCTCGATGGCCTGCTCCACGTACCATTTCGTCGCCATCTCCGAGCCGACCGGCATGAAGTTGACGATCACGTCGGTCTTGGTGTCGCGCAGAATGCCGATCACGTCGTCGGTGGGGCCGTCGGCCTTGGTGACCACGGTGCTGACGTACTTGCCCAGGCCGTCGTGGGTCATGCCGCGGCTGACGGGGACGCCCAGGTAGGGCACGTCGGCGAACTTGATGGTGTTGTTGGGATGGGCCCAGATCGCCTCGCTGAGGTCCTTGCCCACCTTGTCCGTCGTCACATCGAAGGCGGCGGTGAACTCGATGTCGCGCACGTGGTAGCCGCCCACGGTGGCGTGCATCAGGCCGGGGATCTCGGCGTCATCGGCGGCGTTCTTGTAGTAATGCACGCCCTGCACCAGCGCGGCCGCGCAGTTGCCCACGCCAACGATGGCGACGCGTACTTTTCGGTTTGACTTAGCCATTTTTCGTGCAAAATCTCCTGTTGGACTTTTAGGTTGTCGTAACTGTTCAGCCATGCACGCCGGGTCTTGGCCTGCGCCGCCTGCGCAGTTACATTGCGTCGAGCTTTGTCCGCTCTTTCCGGCACAATTATAGCCAGAGCGGCTGCTTTCGCCAGTTTATAACACCGCTGGCGGGGCTTGGTTTTCGATTCCGCCGCTGGAAGGGTATAATCCGCGCCAACAGCTGGCGCGATTTGTCCCCAGCCGCCGCGCGGCCCGGCGCAAGTCCTGGCCTGATCGGAGAACACCATGGTCAGCCGCGAAGAATTCGAACAGTTGGTGGCCGACTCCCTGGCCACGCTGCCGCCCGATATCCTGAACCGCATGGACAATGTGGCCATCACCGTCCAGGAATGGCCCTCGCGCGCCCAGTTGGACTCATCGCGCGTCCCGCCTGGCTCGACGCTGTTTGGGCTCTACCAGGGGGTGCCGCTCACTCAGCGCTCCAGCCACTACGGCATGGTGCCGCCCGATCGCATCACCATCTTCCGCGGCCCGCTGACCCGTTTCTTCGCCACCCCTGAGGCCATCGCCGAGCAGGTGCGCAAGACCGTGGTACACGAGATCGCTCATCATTTCGGCATGGGGGAGGCGCAGATCGCGCGGCTGGGGTATTAGGGCGAGGGGCGCCGCTGTTGACCGTTTGTGTACCTGGTGCTATAATCATGCCAGATCGATGGTTAAGGAGATAGACGGCGATGACTGAACTTGCACTACTCCAGCCAGGCAATACGTTGCAGTTGCCCGAACGTATTGCCAAAAGCTTCTTGCCCGCTGACCGCTTTGTGGTGTGGCTCGATGGGGATACGCTTGTCCTGAAACGAGTTGCACCATCTCCTTTGGAGACGGTGGCGAACTCGCCCAACGGTGAGCCTCTGTCCATGGACGAGATCAACGAAATTGTGCATGATGTTCGCCGCAAACGACGTAATTCCGCCTACGGATAGACCATGCGGATCGTTATCGATACAAACATCTGGGTTTCGGGTCTTCTATGGAAAGGCCCTGCCTGGCGCCTGCTGAAGCTTGCCGAAAGAGGAAGCGTCGAGCTTTGTACATCCTATGCGATGCTTCTGGAGTTGGAGGAGGTGCTCGGCTATGAACGGCTGCAAGCGCGGTTGGCGCAACTCAAGCAGACTCCTGCCCAGTTAGCTGCATACGCCCTGAACATTTCCACCCCCTTTGATGTCTCACGCGGGATCGCGCCAATCGTCAAAGCGGACCCGGATGATGACATCTTTTTAGATTGCGCTTTTCAAGCCGGCGCTCTATTTATCGTCACCGGCGACCGCCACATGCTGAAGCTGGAAACGTACCAGGCCATCAAGATTGTGCGGGTTGAAGTATTTCTCCGTGATGAGTTTGGCATGTGAACCGGACCTGTGGCTATGCCACTCATTGCCATATCGAGACCCTGATGAGTCAGCGCTACTCCATTCCTGCCAGCGTTCACCGCGTCGAGGAGGAGATCGACCGCAGCCGCTTCATCACCACCCTGGCCTACACCCCCACGGTGGAGGACGCGCGCGCCTTCATCGATCAACTGCGGGCGGAATTCGGCGATGCCACCCACAACTGCTGGGCCTACCTGGCCGGCCCGCCGGGCAGCAGCGGTCAAATCGGCTACAGCGACGACGGCGAGCCCTACGGCACGGCCGGCAAGCCCATGTTCACGGTGCTGCAGCACAGCGGCATCGGCGACATCAGCGCGGTGGTCACCCGCTATTTCGGCGGCATCCTGCTGGGCAAAGGGGGGCTGGTGCGCGCCTACAGCGGCGGGGTGAAGCTGGCGCTGGAGACGCTGCCGCTGGCGCAGCACGTCCCCACGGTCGAGCTGCTGGTGGTGATCGACTACGCCAGCGTCACCCCGGTGCAGCGCCTGCTGCCGGAGTTCGAGGTCGAGATGCGAGGCGAGGAATACGGCGCCGACGTGACCTATCATCTGCGCCTGCCCGAAGAACACGCGCCGGCCTGGCAGCAGCGGCTAGTGGAGCTGACCAACGGGCAAGTGCTGATCGAAGCAATCGAGAAAAGCCAGGGACTGGAAGTCCCTGGCTGAACCTGCAAAGCGCCATCAGGCGCTGGCCACACCTGATTTCAGGCCCTGAGGGGCCTTGGTGCTGTTAGCCGATGAATTCGATTCACTGGGGCTACAGCGCGGTGATCACCACATCGATGCACGCCATCACCAGCACGACGGTTAGATACATGTTCGAGGCCATGAAAAGGGAACGGGCGTTCTTGCCGCTGGGCACGCGCAGCAGGCGCACGTTGCGCACCATCATGTCCACGGTGGCCAGCCCCACGGGGATCAGGTAGATCAGCCCCAATGCCGGATCGAGGCCCAGCGCCAGCGCGGCCAGCGCCGTGGCGGCCGTGTGTACAAAGACCCAGAAGGCCGCCGTTTTGGGGGTGGTCTTCACCGGCAGCATGGGGGTGTCGCTGCGCGCATAGTCGTTGCGGTAGACGATGGCCAGGCTCCAGAAGTGGCTGGGGGTCCACAGGAAGACCAGCAAAGCCAGCAGCAGCGCGGCCGGCGTCGTCCAGTTGCCGGCGGCCGCGGCGCCGGCAAGCACGGCTGCGCTGCCGGCCGCGCCGCCGATCACGATGTTCAGCACGGTGCGCGGCTTGAGCCAGATGGTGTAGATGACCACGTAGATGAAGGCGCCGGCGGCCAGCCAGAAGGCCAGCGCCAGGCTGAAGGGCAGCGCGATCAGCACCGACAAGACGATCATGCCGGTGGCGACCCACGGCACCCAGGCCGGGTTGGCGATGTCGCCGTTGACCAATGGGCGATGGCGGGTGCGGGTCATGGTGGCGTCCGATCGGCGCTCCCAGTACTGGTTCAGCGCCGAAGCGCCGGACGCGGCCAGCCAGCCGGTCACCAGGGTCAGCCCCAGCACATTCAAGCCAGGCCAGCCGCCCGCGCCTACAAAGGCGCCGCCCACGGCTGAGAAGAGCAGCAGGCTGACGACCCGGGCCTTGAAGAGCACCATCAGCGTGCTGAAGAAGGATGGCTTGACCGCCAGCGCGGCCGGCGCCACCGCCTCAGCCGTTTCTGAGCCAGTGTAATGTTCGCTTCTGTTGATTGTGGTCATGGAGTCTCCTGGTTGTTCCACCTTGGGCGTCCGGCGTCTGAACAGTCGCCGATCACCCGATCATGCCGCGCATCTCCATCGGCAGGGAGAAGACGATCACTGCGGCCACTGCCAGGGCCGTCCACAGCGCCAGCCAGGGCAGCAGCGCCCGGCGGCCGGCCGGCGTGGCTTCCCCGGCCGCGGCCCGCTGCAAGGTGTGCAGGCTGGTCAGATAGCCCAGCGCCAGCGCGGCCAGCACCGTGAGAAAGACCAGGTCGTCGGAGAGAATCGGCCCCAGCAGCCAGTTGGGCTGGCTGCCGAAGCGGGTGACGCCGTGATCGAGCAGAAAACTGTGCGCCACGGGGATCACGGTCAGCGCGCCGCTGGCAAAATGGAACCAGTAGTGGGCGAACCAGATGGCGACGCCCAGCGGCAGGACGGTGGGCGCGTAGCGGGTGAAGGCATCCCGCAGGCGATGGCGGCTCCAGCGTCCTCCCTGGCCTGCGCCCAGACGGCGGCTGAGCCAGGCCGCGCCCAGGCCCAGCGCGGCCGGCAGCAGCAGCATGAACAGGCCGAAGATCAGCGCCAGGATCAGCGCCTCGTCAGCCCTCCCCAGCCAGCGGCTCAGCGTCGCGGCCAGCGCATAGACCGGTGGGGTCATGCCAAAGGCGTTGGTCAGCCCGGCAAAGGCGAAGACCAGCGCCAGGAAGGCCACGTCCCAGCGCCGCGACCAGGCGCTGACCGCGGCCGGCGGCCGGGCGGGGCCGGGCCGCAACGCCAGTTCGCTGGCCGGCCAGCGGGCCGCCAGGGCCACGTTGTCGTGCGGGCAGGCCCGGGCGCAGTCCAGGCAGAAGGTGCAGTCCAGGTTGCTCACCACGCGGGGCACGAAAAGCTCTGTGCCGCAGCCCAGAACCTGGGCGGAGCCGTTGACACATTCCTTGCCGACGCAGGCGCGGCAGACATCCTGGCTGCGGGCGGTGATCTGCAAAGGGGAGATGGCGGCGGCGGCGAAGTTGAAGGTGCCCAGCGGGCAGATGTATTTGCAGAAGGGCGACTCGGCGAAGAGCGCCTCCAGCACGAAGGCGGCGACGAAATAGCCGATCACCAGCCAGGCGGTCAGCGCCGGGCTGGCCCACAGGTCCAGCGCCTCGTAGAGCCAGAGATAGGCGACGAAGGCGCCGATGGCCAGCCATTTGTTGCGCAACGCCTTGGGCCAGCGCCGGCCGCGGCCGGCCAGGCGATGGGCCAGCGTGCGCGGCAGGGTGAAGGGACAGCTCATGCAGAAGAGATTGCCGGCCAACAGCAGCGCCAGCAGCACCAGCCCGCGATAGTGGATCCACACCGAGACGGTGGCCAGATTTTGCGGCGCCAACTGCGGCCCGCTCAGTCCGTCGTAGATGATCAAGGCGGCCAGCGCCAGCATGGGAAGCTGGAAGACCAGCCGGCCCCAACGCCAGCGCAGCAGCCGCCCCAGTCCGGGCACGCGCAGCAGGTCGAAGGTGGGTGTGGGTCGGTAAAGCGCCATGAGAGTCTAGGATCCGGCCACGGTCAGGTCGAAGCGGCGCACCAGCGTGCGGCCATCGGCCAGCGTCGCGGTCACCGTGACAAACCAGTCGCCGGCCATGCTCCAATGCCAGGTGGCCTGGTAGAGGCCGCCCGCGCCGCCGCTGGTCTCGGCCAGCACCGGGGCCATGCCGGCGTGGCTCATGTCCCCTTTCAAGCTGATGCCGGCGCCCTCCACCGGCGCGCCGCTGGCATCGCTCAGCCGCACCAGGAGGGTGGCCGGCCCCACCCGCGGCGGCGTCGGATCGACGGTCAGCTCGGCGGCAAGCTCCGGGGCCTGATCGGCCGGCTGCTGTTGGCTGGTGCGTTGACAGCCGGCCGCGCAGAGCAGGATGGCCAGCGCCAACGCGGCCCATCCAAGACGCCATGCCGCTGATCTGTGGGGAAACCAATTCATGTCCTGCCTTGTCCTTCGCTGTTGAGGCGCCAAAGTTGCCAACTTTTCCGAAAGTTGGCAACTTCGACGCCGGCCAGCGCCGCATCAGCCGCCGCCGGCCGGTTCATGGGGCTGGTCTTTCGGCGCGTGCTCCTTGTGCAGACGGGAACGCAGCGCGGCCAGGTAGACCACGCCGGCGATGATGGCAAAGGCGAACCACTGCAAGGCGTAGCCCAGATGCGGCCCCTCGGAGAGATCGACCTCTGGCTCGATGCGATAGGGCAGGGCGGTGTTGCCCTGGGCGGGCGCCGATTCCAGCAGATAGACCGGCAGCAGGCGGTAGGGCAATTGGCCCTGAATCGCGGCGACGTCGATGCGATACCATTCCTGCCGGGCCTGTCCTGTGGCGGCGTCGTTGCCCCCCGGCTCGGCGTTCTGGCCCTGGAGGATCTGCGATGGCTGCACGCGGCCCTCGACGGTCACCGGCCCCTGCGGCTGGTCGTACTGTTGCCAGCGGCCTGACTGCACGTCGTCGTAGGGCACCCAGCCGCGATCGACCAAGACGGCCTGGTTGGCGTCGCTCAGCAGCAGCGGAACCACCAGATGTGCGCCGGGCATGTTGTCGTAGTTCTGTTGCACCAGCAGCAGTTGGTTGGCGAAGTCGTAGTGGCCGGTGGCCTCGGCCCGCAGGTTGCGCACCGCGCTGCGCTCCTCCGGCAGCGGCCAGGTGGCGGCCCGCGCGGCCTGGTTGAGCGAAAGGGGCGCGGCCTCCAGCTTGGCGATCAGATCGGCGTTGCGGGCGATGCGCTGCTCCCGGCGCTCCAGTTGCCAGACGCCTAGCCGGGCCATGACGGCCATGGCGGCCACCACCAGCAGGGTGACCCAGAGGGTGCGACCGCTAAACAGCGCATTGAGCATGGTTTCTCAGCGTGAACCAGCGTCAGGACTGTCAGTCCGCCGAAGGACTGACAGTCCTGCGCCCGCGGCGATCAGGGCCAGCGCCGCGCCGATGGCGATGGGCCGCCAGTTGGACGCGGCCGGCTGCACCTCCAGGTCGAAGCTGGCGCTGCCGCCGCCCGCGGCGTCGCTGTGGGCAACGGTGATCTGCCAGCGGCCGGCGGCCGGCAACTCGAGGTCGGCCTCGTAGTAGGTTCGGATGGCAGCGTTGTCGTGGGTGGCCGGGGCGGCCGCCTCCTGGCCGCCTTCGGCCAACTGCGCCAGAACCTGCACCGCGGCGTTGAGCACCGGCTGCTGCGTGGCTGGCTCCACCAGGGCCACGGTGACGTGGACGATGCCGACGCGGGCGGGGTCCGGGTTGGTCCAGGTGTAGACTTCATACGCGCCGGCCGGCGCCTGCACCAGTTGCGGCGTGCCGCCGCCGTGGGCCTGGGCCGGCGCGGCGCTGGCGATCAGCGCCAGCAGGGCCAGCATTCCCAACTTGAAAACAGACATCCATGCGCTGGACCGCACAACCGTGGATGAAAGTAGCGGGCTCGGTCGGAGACCGGCCCGA
>JACSRL010000411.1 GCA_014879765.1 Anaerolinea sp.
CATGGCGCCATGACCTTGATCTGCAAGACAAAAACCCGGTTTCTAATGCCAAGCCTGAGCAGTTACGAAAATTTAAGGTACAGTACTGAATACAGTACTGTACATCTGAAAAATGCGTGATACAATTGAGATAGGTCTGCAATGAGCAAACGCGACAAGGCCATCGAAAGGCTGCGTCAAAACCCGAAGGCGGTTCGTTTCGAAGATATAGATAGCCTGTTGCTGTCGTTCGGTTTCGAGAAGCGCCAGAAGGGCAGCCATGCAACATACATCCTGAAAAACCACAGGCCGATCACGATTCCATCTCGCAAGCCGTTTATACTGCCCGTCTATGTGAAAAACGTGCTGCAGCTTTTGGACGAGATTGATCAGCTCACGGAAGGCGCATAAAGGAGGTGCCTCGTGTCCTTTTCAATAGCAGAGCCCTACATGAGCTTACCATACACAATCGAGGTTGTTCGCGATAAGTCGGATGACTACGCAGGTTGGTTTGCTCGCGTGGTAGAATTACCCGGTTGTATGACGCAGGCTGATACGTTCGACGAATTGGGTGAGATGATCAAGGATGCCATGCAGGCTTGGATCGAGACAGCTTTGGAGAATGGACAGTCGATCCCTGAGCCTCGTCGTGAAGAGTCTTATAGCGGCAAGTTCGTTCTACGTTTGCCCCGATCGCTGCATCGCGAATTGGCCGAAGCAGCCGAACGCGACAACGTTAGCCTAAACACCTTCGCTATCACCACACTGAGCAAAGCGATCGGAGGCCAGGTGTCAGCAAGCGCAGAACCAGCGCCGGCCTTTGCCCCTTCCTGGCCGCACCCAAGTGGGGCAGCGAGACAAGTGATGCGCACTGCCGGTTTGAGCGTTGAGGCCGACCAGGTTGATAAACAGCTGTTTGCCAATTAGCTTATCAACAACCTCCGGCAGTTACAAGCTGCTCTGGACGGTGGATATAACAGCCAGGTCATTTCAGCGCATTTCCACCAGACTCGCCAAGCCCTGGGACAATGTCGCCATGACAGCCCACTGATGAATGTGTTCTTCGAGGTTTTTCGATTGGTGGAGGAAGATCACCACAATATCAGCGTGGGCCAGGCCTATGCACCTGTAGGGCGAGTTCTGGGGTCAAAAATCGACGATTCCGGTCCAATTTAGGCCCAAAAGCAGACACTAACGGCACTTTGAGTTTCCTCTCCGACAGACTGCCAGGATCTCACTACCGTTGCATATCAGCGGGTGTCAGCAATTCATCGGCGAAATAACGGCAGAGCAACTTCACACGCTTGAGCTATTCTGCGTTCCTTGCCTCCTTTGTGGTTGAGGTTCGTAATTAATCGTTGCTCAAGATGGAAAAGCCTCTCCTGCCAGGGAGCGCTCATAATCCGCCCGCTCCTGCATCTCATGGCGCAGGGCGTCGATGTCCCGGGGGATAATGAAGATGACGCCGAGGTAGATCACGCCACAGATCAGCCAGGCGACGGTGTTGATGCTTAAAATGGCCGTGCCCAGCGAGCTGCGGTCGGCGATATAGCCGGCCATCAGCGGAGCCAGCGCCGCGCCGATCGATTCGATCAGATACTGGATGGAGATGGCCGTGCTGCGCACCTCGGGCAGGGTCACGTCCGAGACGGTGGAGACCAGGTTAGGCCCAGCGAAGGGGATGAAAAAGGCGGTGGCGGCCAACAGGATCAGGAACAGCGTTTGATTCTCGGCCGGGACGCTCAGGGTCAGCACCATCAGGATCGCGCCCATCAGCACGCCGATGGTTGCGACGATGGCCCGGCCGCGCGGCGTGCGCTTGAACAGCGCATCGCCCAGCGCGCCCCCCACCGGATAGCCGGCCGCCAGCACCAACACTGCCGCGGCCATGGTCACGTAGAGCGCGTTTCCCTCATAGCCGCGCTCTTTTTCCAGAAAGGTGAAGAACCAGAAGTTGATCACATTCCAGGGGAAGACGCCGAAAAAGCCCTGCAAGAAGAGCAGGCGCATGGTGCGTTTTTTGAACAGGCCGAGCGCCACCGGCCAACTGAAGCGGTAGGTGGTGCTCATCTCCACGTCAGCCAGCTCCGGCTCACTGTGGCCCCGCTGCGGCTCCTTGACGCCAAAGAAGATCACTGCCGCCAGCAGCACCCCCAGCGTGCCGGTGATGTAGAAGACGGCGCGCCAGCCGATGGTGTCGCGCAGGGCCAGCGCCAGCGCCATGCCGACCAAAAAGCCCAGCGGCATGGCCAGTTGCAGCAGTCCATAGACCCGGCCGCGCTTGTTGGGGCTAAAATAGTCGGCAATCAGGCTGTAGATGCCGGGATAGCTGGAATCGTCGATGCCGGTGCTGGCGCGGGTGATCAAAAAGGAGCGATAGGTGGGGGCGATGGCATTGAGCCAGGTGGTGGCGCCCCAAAGCAACGAGGCCAACGCCAGCAGCTTGGCGCGCGCGTAGCGGTCATAGAGATAGCCCCAGATCGGGTAGAAGAGTGCGCCCACGATCAGGGCGCCGGTGCTGATCGCGCCCATCTGCGTCATGCTGATGCCGAAGGTCTCCATGATGTTGGGCGTCAGCGTGCCGATCAGCAGCTTGTCTGACTGGTGCAGCAGCATGAAGATGAAGAAGGTTGCGACGACAAACCAACGATAGCGGGATTTCACAGGTTACCTCGCTTCCTTGTGGCGCTTCCACCGGCTCTGTGAACCGGCGGTGCAAGAAGGGGACGAATGGTGTAGCTGCGAGATTATACTTCATATCGGCCAATTGTTGGCAAGCCCGATGCGCGGCCCATCACTCAACCGAAGCGTCAGGCGGCTGGAAAGATATCGCTCTGGGCAAAGAAGACGACTTGGGTGAGCTGCGTTTGCTCTGTCCCCCTTGCGGTGTTACAATCACCCGCAGACGATGTGTTGCGGCGTTTGCTCGGTACGCCGAGCCGTATTTCGTAACTGTTCAGGTGCCGGGCACTTGCGCTTGATGCTACGCGAAGTGCCCGGCACCTACGGCTGAACAAATGGGCGTGCCCCCCATACGCGTGGATATCTTGATGGGCATCCCGGTGCAGTCTTCGACGAGGCATGGCCAAGACGCACGGACACCTTCTAAACTATGGACACCTCATCCAACTGGTTCTTCTGGGCGTTGCTGTCGGCTGTGTTCGCCGCGCTCACGGCGATCTTTGCCAAGATCGGGCTGGAGGGGGTCGATTCGGATCTGGCCACGCTGATCCGCACCGTGGTCATCCTGGCGGCGCTGGCCGCTTTCGTGCATTTCACCGGCAAGTGGAGCAACCCGCTGGCGCTTTCCTCGAAGACCTGGCTCTTCCTGGTGCTCTCCGGCCTGGCCACCGGCGCGTCGTGGGTCGCCTATTTCCGCGCCCTGAAGCTCGGCGAGGCATCCAAAGTTGCGCCGGTGGACAAGTTCAGCCTGGTGCTGGTCGCGATATTCGCCTTCATCTTTCTGCACGAGCGCCCGTCGGCGCGCGAGTGGGTCGGCATTCTCATGGTCGGCAGCGGCGTGCTGATACTGGCGCTGAAGAGATAAGAACGTACAACAGCCCTGATCAACGATCGATCATCCAACGACAAGGAGCAAACTAACATGAACTCTCGCTACGGACGGTCCCTGGAATTCGGCTTCTCGATCACCCCCATCAGCGCTCAGGCCGAGTTGGCGCGCACCGTGGCCACACGCGCCGACGCGTTGGGCCTGGACCTGATCGGCATTCAGGATCATCCCTACCAGTACCGCTTCTTCGACTCGTGGACGTTGATCGGCGACCTGCTTGCGCGCACGCAGCGGGTGCGCCTCTTCCCGAACGTAGCCAACCTGCCCCTGCGCGACCCGGCCATGATGGCCAAACAGGCCGCCTCGCTGGACGTGCTCTCGGGCGGGCGTTTCGAGTTGGGGCTGGGCGCGGGCGCCTTTTGGGACGCTATCGCCGCCATGGGCGGCCCGGTGCGCTCCGGCGGCCAGGCGCTGCAGGCGTTGGAAGAAGCGATGCAGATCATCCGCGCCTTCTGGCGCGGCGCGCGGCCGCTCACCGTCCAGGGCGAACACTACCACGTGCGCGGCATGCAACCCGGCCCCGTGCCCGCGCACCCCATCGAGATCTGGCTTGGCGTGATCAAACCGCGCGCGCTGGCGCTGACCGGTCGCATCGCCGATGGGTGGGTGCCCTCGCTTTCCTACGTGCCGCCGCGCGCGGTTCCCGAGAGCGCCCAGCGCATCGACGAGGCCGCGGCGGAGGCCGGCCGCGATCCCGCCGCGATCCGCCGCGTGTACAACGTCAACGGCCTGATCCTGGATGGTCCCACGCGCGGCCTGCTGCAAGGATCGCCCCAGCACTGGATCGAGACGTTGACCTCCTTCGCTGTGGAGCTGGGCTTCGACACATTCATCTTTTGGCCCGACGGCGACCCGCTGCAACAGTTGGAGCGTTTCGCCAACGACGTCGTTCCCGGTTTGCGTCAGTCTGAAAGAAGAAGCCAATGACCGCTCAATCGTTCCACTGCCCATCCTGCGGCGCTCCCCTGCTGCCCAAGGGCAACGGCTCTGTGCTCAGTTGCCCCTACTGTCGCGCGTCGGTGGTCGTGCCAGAATCGCTGCGCCCGGCCTCCGTCGCTGCCTCCTGGCCCACGCTGGTGTTCGACAATTTCACCTCGAACGCAAACAACTGGCTGGTGGGGAGCTATCCCAGCCACTATTTCGCCGCCCTCGACCAGGTGATTGCCGGCGGCCGCTATCGCTGGGAGGCCAAGGTCAGCCAGGCCAGCACCATCACCACCGCCTGGATGGCAGACTATCGCGTCGCAGATTTTCACCTGGCCGCCAGCAGCAAGCACGTCAACGGCAGCGGCTCGGGCAGCAGCTGTGGGGTGATCTTCCGTATCCAGGACAATCACAACTTCTACTGGTTTCACGTGACCGACAGCCAGAAATACGCGGTATCGCGGCAGAAGGGGGGCCAATGGCGACAGTTGGTGGACTGGACCGTCACGACGGCAATCAAACCCAACGGGGTCAATCAGGTGGAGGTGATTGGCCGCGGCGATCACTTCTCCTTCCTGGTCAACGGCCAGACGGTGTGTGAAGTCGAAGACGGCCAATTCGGGCAAGGGTTTGTGGGTCTGGCCATCGAAGCGTACACGCCTGCGGAAACCATCGCCTACGACTTCATGGACCTGGTGCTGCGCGCGCCTTAGAAGAAGAAGTCCGATTTCTCAGAAGAAATCGGACTTCTTGATGGGCGGTCAGTGCAGCGTCACCAGCACATCCCCCTGGTTGACCGAGTTGCCCGGCTTGGCCTTGATGGTGGCGATGACGCCGGACCGCGGCGCGCGCAGCTCGTTCTCCATCTTCATCGCCTCCAGGATCACCAGCGTCTGGCCGGCCGCCACCTCAGCGCCCTCCTCCACCAGCACCTTGACCACCAGGCCGGGGATGGGCGCCTTGATGGCCGAATCGCCCGCGCCGCCGGCGCTGGCGCCGCTCACCTGGCTGGCCCGGTAGGCCCGTTCATCCAGCACCTGCACCTCGTAGCCCTCATAGCCCTGGCTGGAAACCATCACGCGGTAGCCGTTGCGTTCGGTCTCCTGGACGTGTACCTCGTAGGATTTGCTGTCCAGCAGCAGCGAATAGAGGTCCAGCTTGCCGATGCGCTGCAGGTCGGCGCTGAACGACTGGCCGTCGACGTGCAGCAGCCCATCCTCACCCAGCTCGATTTCGTAGGTTCGGCCGCCGCCCACCGGCGCGCCCGTGGGGGTAATGGTGGCAATATACTTCATCAAAGACTCCTATCGTCATCTCCCCTCTCCCGTGGGGAGAGGGGCCGGGGGTGAGGGGGTGAGGGCCTCTACCGCTTCCACCCAGCGCCGCGCTTCCAGCCTGAGCCGGCCTGCATCGCGGCCGGGGAGAGCACCGTGGCCTGTTGGCCCTTGCCATGCGCCACCAGCGCGGCCGCGATGGCCGCGCTCAACTCCATCTCCGGCCGCTCGATGAAGGTCACATTGAAGCGGTCTTGCAGGAAATTGGTGTCGAAGGCGCCCCACATGAACTGGGTGCTGTTCATGATCTGCTGGTGGAAGGGGATCGATGTCTTGAGGCCGCCGATGCGATACTCGTTCAGCGCGCGACGCATGCGCAGCAGCGCCTCGGCCCGGTTCTCGCCCCAGACGATCAGCTTGGCGATCATGGGGTCGTAGAACAGGCTAACCTCGAAACCGTCGTAGATGCCGCTCTCCACCCGCACGCCCGGCCCGGTCGGCTCTTGCAGGGTGGTGACCACGCCGCCCGAGGGCATGAAGTTGTTGATAGGATCCTCAGCGGTGATGCGGCACTCGATGGCCCAGCCCTTGGGCTTGATGTCCTCCTGCTTCCAGCGCAGCCGCCGGCCGTCGGCGATGGTCATCATCTCCTTGACGATGTCCACGCCGGTGACCAGCTCGGTCACCGGGTGCTCCACCTGCAAGCGGGTGTTCATCTCCAGGAAGTAGAAGTTGCCGCTCTGGTCCAGCAGAAACTCCATGGTGCCGGCGCTGTAATAGCCGACCGACTGGGCGGCCTTGACGGCCACCTCGCCCATGCGCGCCCGCAGCTCGGCGCTGACCGCCACCGAGGGCGCTTCCTCGATCAGCTTCTGATGGCGGCGTTGAATCGAGCACTCCCGCTCGCCCAGGTGGATGACGTGGCCGTGCTTGTCGCCCAGGATCTGGATTTCGATGTGGCGCGGCCGCTCGATCAGCTTCTCCAGATAGACGGTGTCGTCGCCAAAGGCACTTTTGGCCTCGCGTCGCGCCGCGCCCAGCGATGGCTCCAGCTCCTCAGGGGTGCGCACCGCGCGCATGCCCTTGCCGCCGCCGCCGGCCGAGGCCTTGATCAACACCGGAAAGCCGATGGCCGCGGCCTCGGCCTGGATCTGCTCATCGCGCAGGCCCGCGGCCGTGCCGGGCACCACCGGCACGCCGGCCGCCATCACCGTCTTGCGCGCGCTGATCTTGTCGCCCATCAGGCGCATGGATTCCGGCGAGGGGCCGATGAAGGTGATGCCGGCGTCGATCACCGCCTGGGCAAAGTCGTCGTTCTCGGCCAGAAAGCCATAGCCAGGGTGGATCGCATCCGCGCCGGCCTTCTTGGCCACGTCGATGATCTTGTCGATGCGCAGATAGCTCTCGGCCGAGGGAGGTGGGCCGATGTGGTACGCCTCATTGGCATAGCGCACGTGCAGCGCGTTGCGATCGGCGTCCGAGTAGACCGCAACGGTCTCCACGCCGCGCTCCTCGCAGGCGCGCAAGATTCGCACTGCAATCTCGCCGCGGTTGGCAACCAGGACTTTCTTGAACATAGGGCACCTTTTTTACCAATCTACCGTCACAAACACCTGATCGGGCGCAAAGGACTGTTTGGGCAGACCGTGCAGCCAGCGCAGCGCGCCGAAGGAGGGGTGCAGCGGGTCCAACACCAGCCGCTGGATGTCCACGATGCTGCCCTGCACCGGCTGCCAGAGCAGGTCACCCACATCCAGCGCCAGCAGGCCGCGCAGGCTGGCCACGCCCATCAGCCAGTCACCCACGGCCAGCCCAAAGGGGACGCCCGGCCGGTCGGGCTGGTCCGGGTCGATCAAATCAAGGCGCAGCGGCAGGCCGCAGTCCAGCAGCGCCTGGCAGATGGCCTCGCCGTGGCCGCGATGCTGCTCGATCTGGCTGACGCGGCCGCAGAAGACGCTGCGCTCCAGGCTCAACGGCTTGAAGGCCGGCCGGCCATAGTTGATTCGCTCGAACCAGCCGGCCGCCTCATCGCGGCCCGGCAGCAGCGGCCCGGCATCCAGTTGCACCGCCAGCGGCAGGCCGACCATCAGGCCGGCGCGGTCGTTGGCCGCAAACTGTTCGTCGGAAAGGGAGAAGGTGGCGCGCATGGGATGAGGGGGTGACAGGGTGAGGGG
>JACSRL010000659.1 GCA_014879765.1 Anaerolinea sp.
CGTCGTCGGAGGTAATTCTGTCTGCAAATCGCCTCAAAAGTGCCTGGCACCTGAGCAGTTACCACACCCGAATGATTTGCCAGACCACCTTGCGCCGCGTATACTGACCATCGCCGCGGGCCGGGCAATGCCGCCCCTGGCGCGATGAGCACACCGCCTGTCAGCCTAACGAGAACCTATCTGCCATGATCTACAACTTCGACCGGGAAATCGACCGCCGCGGCGTCCACAGCGCCAAGTGGAGCGTTGTCAAACAGGGTGACCGCTTCGTGCCGCTGGAAGATGCGCCGCAGTTCCAGGAAGGGAAGCGCCTGCTGCCCATGTGGGTAGCCGACATGGACTTTGTCTGCCCACAGCCGGTGATCGACGCGCTGACGGCGCGCGCCCAACACGGCATCTTCGGCTACGGCTGGCCCGGCGCCTCCTACCGCCAGGCCGTCGTCGACTGGATGGCCCGCCGCCACGGCTGGGCCGTGGCCCCTGAGTGGATCGTGGCCACTCCCGGCGTGGTGCCGGCGCTCAACCTGCTGGTGCGCTCCTTCGTCTCGGCGGGCCAGCGCGTGATCGTCCAGCCGCCGGTCTATTATCCTTTCTACGCCGCCATCGCCAACAACGGCGCTGACCTGGCGCGCAACCCGCTGCTCTATGCCGATGGCCGCTACAGCATCGATTTCGCGGGTTTGGAGGCGTTGGCCAGCGAACCAGACGTGGCCATGTTGATCCTGTCCAGCCCGCACAACCCGGTAGGCCGCGTCTGGACGCGGGAGGAGCTGCAGCGTCTGGGCGAAATCTGCCTGGCGCATGATGTGTTGGTGGTGGCCGACGAGATCCACGGCGACCTGATCTATCCCGATCACCGTTTCACGCCTTACGCCACCTTGGGCGACGAGTTTGCCCAGGCCGCCGTCGTCTGCACCGCGCCCAGCAAGACCTTCAACCTGGCCGGCCTGGCCACCAGCAACATCATCATCCCCAACCCTGAGCTGCGCCTTCGATTCGAGCGCACGCTGAACAGCACCGGGCTGCACGGCGTCAACACCTTTGGCATGGTGGCCCTGGAGGCGGCCTACAACGAGGGGGAGGAGTGGCTGGCCCAGGTGATGGACTACATCGCCGGCAACTTCCGCACCCTGCGCGAGTTCGTGGCCCAACACCTGCCGCAGATCGACGTGATCGCGCCGGAAGGCACCTATCTGGTCTGGCTGGACTGCCGCCGGCTGGGGCTGGACAAGGACGCGCTGGAGCGGCTGATGCTGCACGAGGCGCGCGTCTTCCTGGACGAGGGCGCCATCTTCGGCGTCGAAGGCGAGGGCTTCGAGCGCGTCAACATCGCCTGCCCGCGCTCGATTCTTGTCGAGGCGCTGCAACGAATCAAGGCGGCCGTGGACAGCCGGCCGGGCGTTTCCTAGAGAATCATGCGTATCGGAATCCTGGGCGGCACCTTCGACCCCATCCACCTGGGCCATCTGATCCTGGCCGAGGAAGCGTGCTATCTGCTGAATCTGGCCCAGGTGCTGCTGGCGCCGGCGGCCGATCCGCCCCACAAGCGCGATCAGGGAAAATCCCCAGCCGAGCACCGCGTGCGCATGGTCGAACTGGCCATTGCCGACAATCCGCATCTGGCCCTGTCGCGCATCGACATCGACCGCCCCGGCCCCCACTACACGCTGGACATGGTGCGCCTGCTGGCCGCGCAGCATGGCCCCGACACTGAGCTCTACTTCCTGATGGGATTGGACTCGCTGGCCGACCTGCCCACCTGGCATCGGCCGCAGGAGCTGATGCTGGCCTGCCGCCTGGCAGCCTTCAGCCGGCCCGACACGGAGTTCGACTGGACATCGCTGGAGGCAGCCCTGCCCGGCGTGCGCGCTCAGGTGATCGTGTTGCCCATGCCACTGCTGGAGATCTCCGGCCGCGATCTGCGCCAGCGGGCGCGACAGGGCCGGCCGCTGCGCTACCAGACGCCGCGCCAGGTGGAGCAGTACATCGCCCAGCATCAGCTCTACCGCGCGGCGTAGCCATGTGCGCGCCGTGACCGGTGGCAGCAGGAGAGGTGACCATGACACGAAAGGCAACATTGTATACCCGCGTCGGCGACGACGGCTACACCGGCGTGCTGGGCCGCGAGCGCGTGGCCAAATATGACCTGATGCCGGTGGCCTACGGCACAGTGGATGAGCTGTCGGCGCAGTTGGCGCTGGCCCGCACGGCCGCCCGACATCCCGACACCAACGGCATGCTGCTGGAGGTGCAGCGCGATCTGTACGCGGCCATGGCCGACCTGGCCACCACCCCCGAGGCAGCCGGGAAGGTCGGCGTGCGGCTGTACGAGCCGCGCATCGCCTGGCTGGAGGCGCTCATCGACCAGGTGGGGCAACAGGTGGAGATCCCGCCGGCCTTCATCATCTCCGGCGACAGCTACGCCGGCGCGCTGCTGGACGTGGCCCGCACCGTCAACCGCCGCGCCGAGCGTCACGTGGCCAGGCTGCACCATGAGGCCATGCTCTGCAATCCCGTGGTGTTGCGCTATCTCAACCGCCTCTCCTCCCTGCTCTTCGTCCTCTCCCGTCTGGAGGACAAGGCGGCCGGGGTGGAGGAATTCACGTTGGCCAAATGGGAGAAGCGGGAGTGAGGAGTGAAACGTGAAGCGTGAAACGTGAGGTGTGGCCTGTGACCCGTAACTCGTGATGCGTAACTCGTGATGCGTAACTCGTGATGCGTAACTCGTAATGCGTAACTCGTAATGCGTAACTCGTAACCGGAGAGAGCTCTTGCATATGGGAAGTGATTCCGGGTTACGGGTTACGGGTTACGAGTTACGAGTTACGGGTTCCGGGTTCCGAGTTACGGGTTACGGGTTACGGGTTACGAGTTACGGGTTCCGGGTTCCGAGTTACGGGTTACGGGTTACGGGTTACGGGTTCCGGGTTCCGGGTTCCGAGTTACGGGTTACGGGTTACGCCCGCCCACCCCATGAATCAAAGCCGCCTCACACCCTCACACCTCCGATCACGCTTCACGCTTCACGCCCACCCCTCATTCACCCACTTTCACGGAGCACCCCATGTCCCCCAAACTCGGCGCCCACATGTCGGCTGCTGGCGGCGTCAGCAAAGCCTTTGCCCGCGGCCAGTCGGTCGGCTGCGAGACCATTCAGATCTTCACCCGCAACCAAAACCGCTGGGAGAGCAAGCCGCTGGACCCGGCTGAGATCGAGCGCTGGCACGCGGCCGCGGCCGAGACCGGCATCGCGCCGGCCATCTCGCACGCCTCCTACCTGATCAACCTGGGTTCGCCCGATGATGCGCTGTGGGAGAAGTCCATCGGCGCGCTGGTGGACGAGCTGCAGCGGGCCGAGGCGCTGGGGCTGCTGGGCGTGGTGCTGCACCCCGGCGCCCACATGGAGCAGGGAGAAGAGGTCGGCATCGCCCGCGTCGCGGCCGGCCTGGACCGCGCCCATGCGGCCACGGCCGGCTTCCAGACGCTGACTCTGCTGGAGATCACCGCTGGTCAGGGGACGACCCTGGGCTACAAGTTCGAGCATCTGGCCGCCATGCGCAGCCAGGCGGCCACCGCTGAGCGCATCGCAGTCTGTTTTGACACCTGCCACGCCTTCGCCGCGGGCTATGATTTCCGCACCCCTGAAAGCTACGCGGCCATGATCGAGGCCTTTGACCGCACCGTCGGCCTGGCGCTGCTCAAGTGCTTCCACCTCAACGACAGCAAGGGGACGCTGGGCAATCGCCGGGATCGCCACGAGCACATCGGCAAGGGGGGCATCGGCCTCAGCGGCTTTGCCCATCTGCTCAACGACCCGCGTTTCGCCGGCATCCCCATGCTGCTGGAGACCGATAAAAGCGACGACTTGCACGAGGATGCCGAGAACCTGGCCGTGCTGCGGGGATTGATCGAGCGGGGATAGCGTGTGCGGGTTGTGCTGCTCCCGCCGGTTCCGCGAACCGGCGGGAGCAGCATAAGTTGAGGCGCGCTGACCGCGATCAGTGCCTGCTGAACAGCTTCTTGCCCACCACCAGGCCGGCCACAGCAAGGCCGACGGCCGCGGCCGCCAGCAGCGGCGTCTTGGAACTGCTGGAGGTGGACACCCCTTTGGACATGACGGGAACCGACTTGAGCTTCTCGGCCGCCTCGGCGCGCACCCGCTCGAACAGCTCCGGATCGTTGCGATAGCGGTCGGCCAGGACGCGCTTGGCCTGGATATCCTCGTCGGTGATGTATTCTTCGCCGAAGCGCAGGCCGGCCAGCCTGAAATCGTGCTTGAGGGAGAGCTTGTAGATCTCCTTGACCCGATCCATGGTGATGTTGCGCCCCAGGGTGTAATCCTCGAAGCGGCCATCCATGGCCAGCAGCGCGGTCTCGGCCAGGCAGGCGTAGGAGGTCTTGGGCGGCAGGCCGATGTCGTAGCCGAAGTCGATGTCGCCGGGGATCAGCACCTCGCCGCTCTCGATGCACAGCACGTCGGGGCGCAGCGCCGCCTCGGCCGGGTTGATGTCGGGCGGCCGCGCCACGTCGCAGATCACCGCGCCCGGCTTGCACTTGGTGATGTCGATCACCCGCTGGCCAAAGGCCGAGGTGGCGGTGATGATCAGATCGCAGTCGGCGATCAGATCGCCGGTCTTGGTGGCGATGGTCACCTCGCAGCCGGGCGTTTCCTTCTGGATGGTGCGCTTCAGTTCGATCAGTTTCTCCGGCTCGATGCTGACCAGCACCACATTGCCGATGGCCTGGGCGATCAGCCGCGAGCAGACCGAGGCGATGGAGCCGGTCGCGCCGACGATCATCGCCTTGCCCTTGGTCAGATCGGTGGCGCCCATCAGAACCACAGCCTTCTTGGCCGCCTCCAGCGTCATGGCCACGGTCAGGCTGTTGCCGCTGGTGATGGCGATGTCGGCCTCGTGCGCCACGGTGATGCCCGCGTCGCCCACCACTGAAGTGAACGCGCCCAGGCCCATGATGCGTGCGCCCTTGCGCTCGGCAATGCGCGCGGCCTTGTTCAGCCGGTCATAGGTAAAGCGCTCCCCCTGCTGCATCATCTGGCGCGGCGTGGCGGCCAGGGTGATCAGATGGCCCTCGATGCGCTGGCCGGTGGTGGGCGACTGGCCGCCGGTGATGCGCGACAGGTACATGGGAGGCATGTAGGCCGCGACCCGCTCCACCAGATCGTCGGGCAGGGCCTTGGTCCAGGCGAACTGGGGGCTCTTGTGAATGAAATTGACGTTGAGCGGGTGGATCACGAAGGCAAAGCGGTTGATGCCGGCCTCGTTCTGCTGCAAGTAGCGCACGTGCGGCGTCCAGTAGATGTCGGCCATCAAGTCCAGGTAGGTGTCCTCGGTCAGCGGCAGATCTGGGTTGGTGCGCAGCGCCACCAGGACAGCCTCGATCGCCGCGGCCGACCAGCGTCCCAGGCTCTTGGCGCCATCCAGCGCCGGCATCATGGTGACCACAATGCCCACGCCCCGCTGGCGCAGGTCCTCCAGATCCTCCTCGCTGGCCCATTCCACCGCCACCGTCTTGTGCTTGAGCTGGGCGGGCGCGTAGCGGCGAATGGCGCCCATGTCGCCGGCGATGACGTCGGCCCATTCAAAGGCGGTAGCCGAACGCTGTTGGCCGGCCGTGCCAGCCTGCGGCAGCAGCCGGCGGAAGGGCGCGCTCTTCAGGTGGTCCAGCGTGGGATTGACTGCCTGCTCCAGGGTACGCTGGCTGCCGACGCCGGGAAAATCAGGCAGGGCAAAGAAGGCATCGGGATCAGCGTAGCGCAGAAACGGGGTGCGCCGGCCCAGCGCCTGGGCCAGACCGCCGTGGTTCAATCCTGGCGTCATCAGAATGTGCTTCTGGCTGAAGATGCCCGGCTCGGCGCGGTCGGCCAGGATCACCGCCCAGCGTTCCAGGCCAGGCCTGATCCCACCGCCGTCCACCACAGGCGTCTGGCTGGCCGCAGCCGGCAGCGCCGCGCCGATCTCGTGGGCCACCCGCACGCCGCCCAGCTCCAACTCGGCCGGATAGCCCTCCAGACCGATCGCGTCCACCAGGCCATCATATTGGCCGATCACCGCCCGCGCCCGTTCTGCATCGCCATGACAGCCGATGCGGTGAATCTGCACCTCCTGGCCCAGAAAGGTGACTGCCGAAAGCTCCTCGCCGTCGCCCAGGTGAATGACTACAACTTCTTTCATGGTTCTTGTCCTTTGGATCAATGAGTAACGAGTAACCCGTAATGCGTAACCGGAGAGTTCTGCTGCACTATGGGGATCGCTTCCGGGTTAGCGGAACGAGTAATGAGTGATGCGTAATCAGAAAGTTCTTCCACAATACGCAAACCATCTCCGGGTTACTCGTTACTCGTTACGCATCAAACAGATCACTCCGCAATACGCAAACCATTTCCGGGTTACGAGTTACTCGTTACTCGTTACGCTCCCGTCATCGGCCGCGCGTCCAGCAGCCGCGCCGCTTCGTCGTCGCTCAGATAGCCCAGCTCGACCACCACCTCACGGATGGTGCGGCCCTGAGCATAGGCCTGTTTGGCGGCCGCAGCCGCCTTGTCGTAGCCGATCACCGGATTGAGCGCGGTGACCAGAATCGGGTTTTTGTCGATCAAACCGAGCATGCGCTCACGGTTGGCCACCGTGCCGGCGATGGCCTTGTCGGCCAACAGGCGACTGCCGCTGGCCAGCAGCGTGATCGATTGCAGGAGATTGTGCGCCAGCACCGGCAGCATGACGTTCAACTCGAAGATGCCCGACTGGCCGGCGATGGTCACGGTCAAATCGTTGCCCATGACCTGAGCCGCCACCATGGCCACGGCCTCGGGGATCACCGGGTTGACCTTGCCAGGCATGATGCTGGAGCCGGGCTGCAAGGCGGGCAGGGCGATCTCCCCCAGGCCGGCGATGGGGCCAGAGTTCATCCAGCGCAGGTCGTTGCTGATCTTCATCAGCGTGACCGCCACGGTCTTGAGCTGCCCGCTCAGCTCCACGGCCGCGTCCATGGCGGCCTGGGCGGCGAAATGGTTGCTGGCCTCGCGGAAGGGCAGCCCCGTCAGCCGGCGCAGGTGCTGCGCCACGCCATCGGCGAAGCCGGGCAGGGCGTTGATGCCGGTGCCCACGGCCGTGCCGCCCAGCGCCAGCTCTGCCAGGCGTCGCAGGCTGGCCTCGACGCGCTGGATGCTGGCCTCGATTTGAGCCGCATAGCCGCCGAACTCCTGGCCCAGCCGCACCGGCATGGCGTCCATCAGGTGGGTGCGGCCGGTCTTGAGCACATCGTCGAACTCGACCGCCTTGGCGGCCAGCGCCTCGTGGAGATGGCGCAACGCCGGCAGCAGCGCCTCGGACACCTCCAGATAGGCCGCCACGTGTACCGCCGTCGGGATCACGTCGTTGGAGCTCTGGCCCATGTTGACGTGATCGTTGGGATGCACCAGCCTGGAGCCCGGCTCCTGGCCCAGAATCTGCAGGGCCCGGTTGGCGATCACCTCGTTGGCGTTCATGTTGGTGGAGGTGCCGGAGCCGGTCTGGAAGATATCGATGGGGAAATCGGCGTCCCAGCGGCCAGCGGCCACCTCTTGCGCGGCCTGAACGATGCTGCTGGCCAGGGCCGGATCCAGATGGCCCAGTTGTTGATTGACCTGAGCCGCGGCCAGCTTGATCAGCCCCAGCGCGCGGATGAAGCTGCGCGAGAAGGGGATGCCGCTGACGGGGAAATTCTCCACCGCGCGCATGGTCTGGGCGCCGTACAGCGCATCGGCCGGAACCTGCACCGGCCCCATGGAATCCTTTTCGACACGAAATGCTTTGCTCATGCTGTTCATCTCCTTCAATAGATCATTCAGCCACAGGTGCCAGGCACTTGAATCTGCGTTTGCAGCAACGTCGTCGGAGGTAATTCTGTCTGCAA